>NZ_JBHZAV010000270.1:0-9931 GCF_042754445.1 Embleya sp. NPDC059213 | reverse complement strand
GGTCGACGGGGCCGGGGGCCCGCCGACCCGCGCCGGCCGGGCCGCGCCCGCCGAACACCACCGAACCCCCAGAACTCACAGGGAAGTCACCATGACCACCACCCCGACCACCGATCTCGCCTACCTCACCGCGACCGAGGCCCTGGCCGCCTTCCGCACCCGCGAGCTCTCCCCCGTCGAACTGCTCACCGCCGTCCTGGACCGGGCCGCCGCCGCCGAGCCCGTCGTCAACGCGGTCGTGGAGTCCCTGCACGACCAGGCGTTCGCGGCGGCGCGCGAGGCCGAGCAGCGCTACCTCGGCAAGGGTCGCGGCGAGGTTCGCCCGCTGGAGGGCATCCCGGTCGCGGCCAAGGAGGAGCACCCCATCGAGGGGCATTCGATCCGTCAGGGATCGCTGCTGCTCGTCGACGAGGTCGCCACCGAGACGCACCCGGTGATCCAGCGGATCACCGACGCGGGCGGCATCGTGCACATGCGCACCAGCACGCCCGAGTTCTGCGCCGCCGGGTTCACCAGTTCGAAGTTGTGGGGGGTGACCCGTAATCCGTGGAACCCCGAGTACTCGTGCGGCGGTTCGTCGGGTGGTTCGGGTGCCGCGCTGGCCGCCGGATACGCGCCGCTGGCCAGCGGCTCCGACATCGGCGGTTCGATCCGCATCCCGGCCTCGTTCAACGGTGTCGTGGGGTTCAAGCCGCCGTTCGGCCGGGTGCCGGCGATGCCGCCGTACAGCCTCGACCAGTACTGCCACGACGGCCCGATGGCGCGCACGGTCGCCGACTGCGCGCTGCTGGAGAACGTCATCGCGGGGCCGTGGAAGGGCGACGTCGTGTCGCTGCGTCCGAAGCTGGTACTGCCCGAGCAGTACGCCGGCGCGCGCGGCGCGGAGGGCCTGCGGATCGCGCTCAGCGTCACCCTCGGCGACCACCCGATCGACCCCGAGGTGGCCGCCAACACGCGCGCCACCGCCGAGGCCCTGCGCGCCGCGGGTGCGGTGGTCGAGGAGGTCGAGCTGAGCTGGACCCGCGAGTTGGTCAACCGGGCCCTGATGGCCCACTTCGCCGCGATCATGGGCGCCGAGGCGGGCGAGGCGATCAATGCCGCGCCGGACCTGGTCAACCCGTACCTGCGGGCGTTCCACGAGAAGGCCGCGGCCTGCCGGACCTCGTTCGCCGAGGGGCTCGCCCTGGAAGGCGCCATCTACGCCGAACTGGGCGAACTGCTCGACGGGTTCGACGCGTTGATCTGCCCCACCACGGCCATCCCGGCGTTCGTCGCGGACGACGACTACACCGAGACCAAGGTCGTGGTGGACGGCGTCGAGCTGGACTTCTACCTGGACGCGGCGCTGACCCCGCCGTTCAACATCTGCAGCCGGGTCCCCGTCCTGGCCGTGCCGTCGGGCTTCGCGTCCAATGGTGTGCCCACCGGTGTGCAGATCGTCGGCAAGACGTACGACGACGAGATGGTCTTCCGCGTCGGCGCGGCCCTCGAAGCGGTCCGTCCCTGGGCCTACACCCCGAACAGCCGCCCGACCCTCTGACGGGATCCCCGGTGCCCGCCCGGCCACACCGGGCGGGCACCGGCGGGCTCACCCGGGCGCGGCCAGGACCGAGCGCAGGGTCGCGGCGATGGTGTCCCCGGCCGCGGCGGGATCCAGGCGGCCGGCGTCGACCTCGTCCGCGGCGGTGTGGATCACCCCGTAGTAGGTCGCGGTCAGCCACGCGGCCGGGAGGTCGGTGCGGACGGCACCCTCGTTCCGACCGCGCGCGACGAGTTCGTCGACCCGGGTCAGGACCCGGGCGTGGTGTCGGCGCAGGCTCGCCTCGCCCAGTGCCTTGAGGGCCGCCCGACGCAGGCCGCGGGTGCGGTCCAGCACCTGCCAGCCCTCGCGGGCGAGTCGCACCAGTGCCTCGTCGGCCGACCCGGCGGTGCCCTCGACGTCGTCGAGCAGCGCGTGCATCTCGCCCAGCACCTGCCCGATCGTGGCTTCCAGGAGCACGTCCCGGGAGCCGAAGTGCCCGTACAGGGTCACCCGTCCGACGCCGGCGGCGCGTGCGATGTCCGTCATCGTGGCGTCCGGGTCGCGCCCGAAGGCGCCGAGCGCGGCGGCGAGGATGGCGGCGATGTTGCGTTCGGCGTCGGCTCGTCGCCGTACGGCCGGTGGTGATGGCGCACCCATGGTGGTCAACCCTACTGTCGAAGTCGTCCCGCCCGCGTGGCCGCGGTGCCGGCCCGGTGGCGAGGGTCAGTGCACGTGCCTCGGGCCGTCGGAGGCGGGCGGCCTGCCCGCGGGCACGAGTACCCATGCCACGAGCGCCGCGACCGCGGCCGTGCCCGCGCAGCCGAGGAACGCGTCGGTGTACCCGCCGACTCCACCGGCATCGCCGCCCGCGAGGCTGGGTGCGGCGATCGCCGAGACCAGGGCGACGCCCAGCGCGCCGCCGAGTTCGTGGAAGGTGTTGACGAGGCCCGAGGTGATGCCCGCCTCGTGGTGCCGCACCCGGGACATCGCCGTGGTGGTCGCCGCGACGAAGGCGGGTCCCAGGCCCGCCGCCGCCAGGGCCAACCCGGGGACCACGTCGGACGGTCCGCCGTGCTCGGGCAGCCGGCTCAGCCACAGGGCCCCGGCCGCGGCGATCGTCAGACCGCCCGCTCCCACCGGCCGGGCACCGACCCGACCGACCAGCAGGCTCCCGACATGGGCACCGACGGCCACCGCGACGGCCACCGGCAGGAAGGCCGCCCCGGTCCGCAACGGGCCGAAGCCCAGGGCGTGTTGCAGGTAGAGCGAGCCGAGGAAGAACAGCGGGATCAACAGTCCGCTCGCCACGAGCATCACGAACGCGCCGGAGACCACCGGTCGGCGGGTCAGCAGGGCCAGGGGCACCAGGGGGTCGGTGCGCGTGCGCTCGACGAGGACGAAGAGCGCGTAGCCGACCGCGGCCCCGGCCAGTGACGCCAACGTCCACGGCGACGTCCAACCGAGATCGCCCGCCCGCGTCACACCCAGGATCAACGCCGCCGTTCCCGCCGTGGCCGCGAGCGCTCCCGCCGGGTCCGGGCGGGTTCGCGCGGCGACGGGCGGCGCGACGGGGATCACCGACCCGGCCAGGGCCAGCACGAGCGCGCCGATCGACACGTTGGCGAAGAAGATCCATTGCCAACCCGGGCCGGCCGTCAACAGCCCGCCGACCAGGACGCCGGCCGCCGCCCCGCTCCCGCCGATCGCCGCCCAGACGCCGAGTGCGCGGTTGCGTTCCGGGCCGTGGAAGGTGACCGTCACCAGCGCGAGCGCCGCCGGCGACAACAGCGCGGCCGCAGCGCCCTGCGCGACGCGGGCGCCGAGCAGCACCGCGCCGTTCGGGGCGAATCCGGCGGCCAGCGACGCGGCGGTGAAGACGGCCAGGCCCAGCAGGAATCCGGTCCGCCGGCCCAGCGTGTCCGCGATCCGCCCACCCAGGATCATCAGGCCGCCGAACGCGAGGGCGTAGGCGGTGACCACCCAGGTCAGCGGCTCCCGCCCGAGTCCCAGGTCCGCGCCGATGCTCGGCAGCGCGACGTTCACCACCGTGACGTCCAGGATCAGCATGAACTGTGCGACGCACACCAGGACCAGCACGAACCAACGCCGGGGCACCGGCGGGTCCTGCGCCTCGACCCGCGGATGCGCGTGGGTGTGCGGGTCGGGCACGTGGTGCGCGCCGACCGTGGACGGGCTGTCGTGGGACATCGTTTCGCTCCTCGAAGTGCCGGCCCGAGCGGGCGAGCCGGCGACCGGGTCCGGCCGCCGACACCCGCCGGACATCTCGTACAGGTGTGTTCGAGTAAGCGAAGCGCATCCAGGAAAGCGGTACAACCGTGTTCGAGTTACCTACGCCGAGCGCGTCTCGGGGCGGGGCGGATCGTGCGGGATCGTGCCGTCCCACTCGTCCAGCGGGGCACAGTGCCATCGCCAACCGGTCTGCCGGGCGCAGCCGGGCAGGTCCCGCCGGCCGTTCGCCCACAACAGCGTCTCCCAGGGGTCCGGGTGCGCCGGGGCCCACGGGAACAGCCGTGCCGCGGTGGCCCGCGCGAGGTCGCCGGCCGGCGTGAACTCCACCTCCAGGCCGCGCAGGGCGTCGTACGTGTGCACGAGCATCTCGTCGCAGGCCATCGCCGCGAAGCCGGAGGCGTCGGCCGCGCCGAAGGGGTGAAAGCCGCGCGCGTCGGCGGTGGAGCCCTCGATCACGCGGCCCAGCACGGTCGCGAACGTGTCCAGCGTGCGCACCAGGTCGGCGGGCGGCGTGGCGGGCCGGACCCCGAGGTCCATGGTGCTCAATTCCCGGGCCCCGCCCGCCAGATCCGTGGCATACCAGAGCAGGGTGTCGCCGACGTGCGCGACGGCCTGGGCAACCGTCCACGTCATGCCGGGGACCGGCCGATCCCAATCCCGCCCGACCTGACCTTCGAGGGCTGTCCGGCAGGTTTCCGTCACGACCGAGAGCGTCTTCGCATCCATGGCGTGATTATCTCGACACGGCGCGCGATTTCGGCGCGAAGCCCTTCCCGCGTCGGCATCACTCGTTGGAGGCACTCGGCTCGCGAGGGGTGCGGGACTCGGGTCTGCTGTGGGGTGGGCCGGGTGTCGTCCTCGGTTCCGGAAGGGCATGTGATGACGCCGAAGGCGGATACCAGGGTGCGCGATGCGGTGGGAGCGTCGCCTCGGGAGCGGGCCGATCGGGGGCGGGCGGCGCGGGCGAAGGCGCCCCGCTCCAGTCATGGCGAGTACGCGCCGGTTCGGCGGCGGCCGGATCCGATCGACGTGATCGAGGCGCAGTCGGCGTCGCGGGTGCCGGAGTTGGTGCCGATTCGCTATGGGCGCATGTCGGAGTCGCCGTTTCGGTTCTATCGGGGTGCCGCCGCGATCATGGCCGGGGATCTCGCGGGTACGCCCGCCTCGGGGCTTCGGGCGCAGTTGTGCGGTGACGCGCACCTGATGAATTTCCGCTTGTTGGCCTCGCCCGAACGGCAGCTGCTGTTCGATCTCAACGACTTCGACGAGACCCTGCCCGGTCCGTGGGAGTGGGACGTGAAGCGGTTGGCCACGAGTCTGGTCATCGCGGGGCGGGAGAACGGCTACACCGATGAAGAGCGTGCGCACGTGGTCGCCGCGACCGTTCGCACCTATCGGGAACAGATGCGCCGGTTCGCCGGGATGCGCAATCTCGACGTGTGGTACGCCAAGGCCGACGCGGACCTGCTCCAGGCCCTGGCATCGGGACGGTTGCACAAGCGCGGGCGCAAGCGGATGTCCCGGGCACTGGCCAAGGCGCGCACCCGGGACAGCCTCCAGGCGTTCGGCAAGCTCACCCACGAGGTCGACGGTCGGCCCCGGATCGTCTCGTCGCCGCCGCTGATCACTCCGGTCTCCGAACTCCTCCTCCCCGATGGCATGCACAACGCGCTGCGCGAGCGGCTCGACGAACTGATCGACCGCTATCGACGCACGCTGCGCTCGGACCTTCGGCGCCTGCTCGACCAGTACACCGTGGTGGACATGGCCCGCAAGGTGGTCGGGGTGGGCAGCGTGGGCACCCGTTGTTGGATCATCCTGCTGATGGGGCGGGACGGCCGGGATCCGTTGTTCCTCCAGGCCAAGGAGGCCGACACCTCCGTGCTGGCGGCGCATGCGGGCGCGAGCGCGTATCCGATGCAGGGCGAGCGCGTGGTCGCGGGTCAGCGCCTGATGCAGGCCGCGGGTGACATGATGTTGGGCTGGATCCGCCTGGATGGCATCGATGGTCGCGAACGCGACTTCTACGTACGGCAGTTGCGCGACTGGAAGGGCATCGCCGAGCCGTCCCTGATGGTGCCGCGCGGCATGCGCGCGTTCGGCGAGCTGTGTGGCGCGACGCTGGCCCGCGCGCATGCCAGGTCCGGGGACCGGATCGCGATCGCGGCCTACCTGGGCGGTGGCGACGTGTTCGACCGGGCCCTGACCACCTTCGCCGAGGCGTACGCCGACCAGAACGAACACGACCACGCGGCCCTGTTGGCGGCGGTGAAATCGGGACGGGTGAGCGCCGAGGACGCGTAGGGCGTCCGGCCGGACGCGAATCGGGGCCGCTGCCCGGCCGGCACCCGATGCCATCGGTCGAACGTCGACGCGCCGCCGCCCCCTGTCGCCCCGTGGTGGGGGCGACAGGGGGCGACAGGGGGCGGCGGGTGAAGGGGGTGGTTACTCCTTCGAAGGGGTGGTCACTCCTTTGCGCCGACCGCGTCGATGGGTTCGATGCGCAGCAGGCGTCGGGTGACCGGGGCCACCGAGAGCGGCGCCAGGAGCAGGGCTGCGGCGCTGATGCCGAGGAGCAGCGGGATCGGGATGTAGGGGGTGCTCTCGCCGAAGGCGCCCTTGCCGAACGGGACGAGCGTGATCATCGCGATGGTCAGGCCCAGGGCCAGGCCGATGACGCCGACCAGGACCGCCTCGCCGCGCATCACCGCGCGCACCTGGGCGTGGGTGCTGCCGATCATCCGCATCAGGCCGAGTTCGCGGCGGCGGGCGGCGGTGGAGACGATCATCGTGTTGACGGCGGCGATGGTGGCGAAGCCGGCCAGGATGATCAGCATCACCTGGTTGGTCCACTTGTTGGTTTCCCGGGCCTGGTCGCGCTCGGCGGCGTAGCCGGCGCGGTCGGAGACCTTGGCGGCGGGGTGTTGCCCGGCGACCTTGCTCAGTGCGGCGTCGGCGGCGGCGGTGTCCGCACCGTCGGCGAAGCGTACGAGCAGGCGGCCGTCCATGGCGGCGTCGACGTGGTGTTCCACGGTGGCGCGCGGGAGGGTGACCGCCGCGGTGCCCAGGCCGCGGTCGTAGGTGGCCACCAGGGTCGGCTTGATCTTGGTGCCATCGCCGAGGCGCATCTCGATGGGCTTGCCGACCCGTGCCTTGACGACGTCGGCGGTGAGCCGGTCCATCGCGACCGCGCCGCCGGGGGGCTGGGCCGCGCCGGGGCGCAGGGCGGCCAGGTCTCCGTTGCGGACGCCGAGGTCGAGGACCTTGGCGAGGTCGCCGCCGGTGCCGCCGACGGCCTGGGTGGGGTACTTCTCCAGCGCGTCGGAGGTGGACATGACCACGCTGGTGGTCAGGATCGAGGCGACCGCGTCGACGCCGGGGATGTGTGCGATGTCGCCGGCCGTGCGGGCCGGGAAGCCGGGGCCGGTGACCACCCGGTCGGCGGTCAGGGCGGCCTTGGACTGCTTTTCGCTGTAGTGGTCCTGCGCGGCGAACATGAACATGAGCGTGGTCGCGAAGGCGACGGTGAGCGTGATCGGGGTGATCGCGGAGGCCAGGCGGCGCGAGTTCGTGCGGGCGTTGTCGAAGGCGAGTTGCCCGGGGGCGCCGAACAGGCGCAGGACGACGCCGGTGAGCAGGACGAACAGGTGCGCGATGAGCGGGCCGAGCAGGCCGACGCCGAGCATGAACAGCATGATCACGCCACTGGCCGCCGCGACCGCCTGATCGCCGCTGACCTTCATCGCGAGGCCGGAGAGGACCGCCGCGCCGGCGAGCGCGACCAGGCCCAGGCCCAGGCGGAACCAGCCGACTCGGGCCCGCTCGACACCGGCTTCGCCGAGTGCCTCGGTGGGCTTGGTCCGGGCGCTTGCCCGGGCGGCCAGGAGCCCGGCGAGGACCGCGGACAGGATGCCGGCGCCGACCGCGGCGAGCATCGGGAACGGGCTGATCGACAGGCTCACGCCGTGCTCGACCATGCCCCGGTCGACCATCCGGTCGAACCACAACCGGGCGAGCAGGGTCCCGGGCAGCACCCCGACCAGGCCGGCGGCCAAGGCCACGCAGCCCGCCTCGGTGGCGATCATGCGGCGGATCTGCCAGGGGGTGGCGCCCACGGCGCGCAACAGGGCGAAGTCGCGGCGGCGCTGGGCCACGGACAGCGAGGTGGCACCGGCGACGACGAAGATCGAGACCATCGCGACGACGCCGCCGAAGGACCCGCCGACGGCGGTGAGCATGACCTTGGTGTCGCCCAGTGCGGGGTGGTCGACCTCGCCGCGCCCGTCCCCGGTGCGGACCTTGACGTCGGCGTCCTTGAGGGTCTTGCGCAGGTCGCCGGCGACCTTCCCGGTGGAGGCGCCGTCGGCGAGCAGGACGCCGAACGCGGTCACCTTGCCGGGATTCCCGGCGAGTCCGGCCGCCGCGGAGTCGGCGACGTACAGGTGGGCGCCCCGGCCCGGGACCACGGTCGCGACCTTGAGGGTGGTCTCGCCCGAGGGGGTGGTCACCCGCAGCGTGCTGCCGGGGACGATGCCGGTGCCGGCCCGGGCGGCGGCGTCGGTGGTCAGCACCGCCTCGCCGGCCCCGGGGGCGATGCCGACCTGGGTGGTGCCCGCCAGGCGGGCGGCGGACCAGGGGTGGGCGTCGAGGACCGCGGCGGGAGTCTGCGCGGGGAAGGTGAGGTCGGGCAGGACGGTGGCGACACCGGGTACGGCCGCGATGCGCGCGGCCAGCCCGGCGTCGATCCGGGAGCGCTCGGGCAGGGCGACGGTGGCTTCCTCCTTGTCCTCGCCGCTGCCGAAGGTCTTGTGCACGCTGTTCTGGCCGGCGACCACGATCGGCGTGTCCGCGTAACGACCGGGCGGTACGTGGGCGCGCAGGCCGCTTTCCAGGAAGATCCCGCACATCGTCACCAGCGTGGCGGCGAACAGCAGGGCGATGAAGGACCCGGCGAAGGACGCGGGTCGAAAGCGCACGGAGGTACGGGCGAGCCCGTTGCTGCGGAACATCAGGCGGCCCGCCCCTGCGCTCGGGCCGGCTGCGACAGGGCGACCATCCGGGCGGCGACCGCTTCGGGGGTGGGTGCGTGCAGGTGGCCGGCCAGGTGACCGGCGGCGAGGAAGACGACCCGATCGGCGTAGGAGGCGGCGACCGGGTCGTGGGTGACCATGACGATGGTGGCGCCGCTCTCGTCGACGGCCCGGCGCAGCAGCCCGAGCACGTCGGCGGCCGTGGTGGTGTCCAGCGCCCCGGTGGGCTCGTCGGCGAACAGCACGTCGGGCCGGGTGACCAGGGCGCGGGCGATCGCGACGCGTTGTTGTTGGCCGCCGGAGAGCTGCGCGGGGCGACGGTTCGCGTGCTCGTGCAGACCGACCATGGCGAGCACCTCGGCGGCGCGGCGGCGGTCGGCGCGTTCGCCGGCCAGGCGCAGCGGGAGCAGCACGTTCTTCTCGACGGTGAGCGAGGGCAGCAGGTTGAACGCCTGGAAGACGAAGCCCAGGCGGGTGCGGCGCAGCCGGGTGAGTTGGTTCTCGTTCATCGCGGTGAGGTCGTCGTCGCCCAGCAGCACACGACCCGAGCCGGGCTTGTCGAGTCCGGCGGCGCAGTGCAGGAAGGTGCTCTTGCCGGAGCCGGAGGGGCCCATCACGGCGGTGAAGGTGCCCTGGGGGATCTGCAGATCGACACCGCGCAACGCGTGCACCGTCTCCGCGCCGCTCCCGTAGGTCTTGACGACCCCTTCGAGTCGTACGGCGGGCGGGCCGGCGGGGGCGGGTGCCGGCGCCTGAGCGGCGGGTGCGTACGGGAAGGCGACGGGCTCGCCGTGGTGCGGGGGGAGCCGGTGCGGTACGGACCGGTCCGGGCGGGGGGACGCGGCGGGCCCCGGATTCGCCCGTCGGTCGCCTCGTTTGCCTCGCCCGAACATGGTGCCTCCCGTAAAGATTTCGACCGTCGAGTGATTCGGCGACCACGACGCCATGGGTGTGCGGCGGCGGATGTCCGGGCCGGCCCGGGTGCGGGGTGATCCCGCACTCCGGCAGTGCGTTGGGCACTGGTGGCTCGTCGTGGGTCCGGCCGCGCCGAGAAGGCGCGTCGGAAGCCGAATTCGGGGACTCGATCGGTGCCCCGAACCGCCCCCGTGCGTTGTGCTCACAACTGTGC
>NZ_JBHZAV010000269.1:0-10002 GCF_042754445.1 Embleya sp. NPDC059213 | reverse complement strand
GGCAATACCCGATCGCCGACCGCCTCGACCACGAGTTCGTCCCCCACGGCGCGTACTCGACACATCACCGGGAAGGCGCGGGCCGCGAACGCCTCGGTCACCGGCCCGTCGATCGATTCGTGCACGACCCGGGCGACCGGCGCCAGTTCCTCGATCATCCCTCGGGTATCCGGGTCGTCGGCCGGCCCGCCCGCGATGACGACCAGGGCCGCTTCCGCGCGAGTCGCCCGCAACGCCGCCGCCACACGTGGCAGTTTCTCGTGACACGGCGGACACCCGGGCGACATGAACACCACCACGGTCCCGGTGTCCAGGTCGCGCCTGCGCAGCGGCCGGCCGTCGAGGGTGTGGGTCTCGAAAGCCCCGACCAGCGCTCCCGGCGGCAACATGCCGTCGTCGTCGATCGGTTGCGCGGACGAGTGTGGCCCCCGGGCCTGTTCGGCCCGCAGTCGCCGGACCAGGCCCACGGTCAGCAGGAGGTCGAGCAGGCACAACGCGCCGACGAGCACGACGGCCGCGATGAGATACGGCATGGTCACCCTTGCCCTTTCCGGACGGCGACGGGGAAGGCGTCGCGCAACAACTCGGATATGTCGTCGAGGACGGTCACCACGACACCCGCGACCAGTCCGATGCCGACGGTCACCGCGAGTGCGCCCGGCGCGTCCGGCAGGCCCCGGGAGGTCCCGACGGCGCCGATGATCGCCACCACGACCAGGAAGCCGTTGCGGGCGAGTTGCAGCGGACCGGTGTCGGTCGCGGACGCCCCGAAGCACCGGCACGACACCCGCACCCCGCGCCGCAGGGAGGCCGCCATCGCGAGGGTGAACGCGGCGAGCAGGCAGCCCGCCAGCGCGAACCCCACGAGCGCCGCCGGTCCCGGCGACAGCAACAGGACGACCGCGGCCGCCTCCGCCCCGGCGACCAGGCGGGCCGCCGCACGGCTGCGGCGCGGCGACAACGCGACGAACGCCCGCACCGAGCGCACGAACGCCGCGAATGATGCCGCGGAACGCAGTTTGCTCACCACCGCGACCGCGAACACCACCACGAGCAGGGCCCGGCAGGCCATCGCGGCCGACTCCATGACGCGGAACTCCCTTCGCACCGAAGACTCGAACGAGGACACAGGGGTGCCGGTGGACCCGCGTGGGAGACCACCGACACCCCTCACTGTTCCGGTGGGTGCCGAGACCGCGACCGTGCGCGAGAACTCGGCCGACCGGTCGGCGTCAGCAGCCGCAGTGGCCGTACGCGTAGTAGTAGCTGCCGTCGTCGCAGTTCATCCGGTACTGGGTGTACTTGCTCTGACCGGCACAACTGCCGTTGATGCACTTCGAGCCGGCCTTGTGGCAGGCGACCGCGTTCGCCGTACCTGCGGGAACGAACCGTTCCACGAGGCGATCGGCGATCGCCTGCACGAGCTTGGTCATGGATGTACCCCTTCGCTGAAGCCGCGTCGACGTCGGCCGACGCGGTGGAACCGGAAGCGCCCCACCCGACCGGCGGGGCACGACCGAGCCTGGGCGAACACACCCGGCACACACAACGGCTCCGGTCTGTCCCGAACAGCGTCGAGACTGTCCGCCCTGGTAGGGCGGCATGTCCCGGCACCGTTCCGGACAGACCGGAACGCTTGCACGGCGCGATTTCGAACCTGTCGGCGCCGCCCCGTCGGCGCTGCCCCGTCAGTCCTGCGGGATGTACACCGAGCACGTCGAGAACGCGTTGTCCCGCACGCACAGGAACAGCGCGTTCCACCGGCTGCTGTTGTCGCTCGCCGCCGTGGTCAACGTGTCGGAGCACGATTCGTCGGTCAGACCCCAGAGGGATCCATCCGGCCAACCGGCCTGCGCGGTACGGCTGTCGATCGCCGCGAGACAGGCGTCGGACGGGTTGTAGCGCTTGACCTCCGCCAGGAACTCCAGGTACTTGGGGTTCTGCCGCGAGGCCGCCCGGTCGTCCAGCGTCTTCTTGGCCGCGTCCTTCGCCTGCTGCGGCGCGTTCGGGTCCTGAATCGTGCGCAGCGCCTCGCTGCTCTCCTGCAGGGCCCTCTGCACCTGCGCCACGTCCTCCTTCTTCTTCGGCGCCGTCGTCGGATTCTGGATGGCCAGCAGCCCGTCGCTGATCGCCTCCAGGACCTTCGTGTTGAACGCCTTCTGGTCCGGCGGCAGCGTCGGATTCTGCAGAGCCCTCGTGGCTATGGCCAGCTCGTCCGCGAGCTTCCGGTAGACCGCCCGGTCCGCCGGTGGGACCTTCGGATCCTGACTCAGCCGGACCGCCTCGTTGATGCCCCGAACCAGCTTCGTGTAGGTCGCCTTGTCCGCCGGCGACGTCGTCGGACTCTGGATCACCTTCAGCGTGTTGTTGATCTCGTTCACGATGCGGGTGTACTGAGCCTTGTCCGCCGCTGGGGTCTTCGGGTCCTGAATGGCGTTCAACGCCTTGTTCAACCCGTCTCTGAGCTTCTGTTTCACGTCCTCCGGTACGTTCAACGCCGCGATCTTCGCCTCCGCCTCCTTCTTGGCGTCCGCCGGCGCCGGGCTCTGAGTGGGCGCCTGGGACTTCGAGGGCGACCCGGTGGCGGGCCCGCTCGACCCACCCGAACTCGGCGTGCCGGGTGACTTCGGCGCCTGCGAACCTGGGGACGCCGGGGTGTTCGGGGTGTTCGGCTGCACCGGTTCGGGCGTGTTGGGCGCGGGGCTGTTCGGCTCCGACGCGGGCGGCTTGTACGGCGGCGGCGGCGGGGTCTGTGCGGGCACACCGGTCGTGTGCTGTCGGGCGGGAGCCTGCGTGGCCGCCGCGGCGGCCGCAGCGGTGGGCAACGCGAGGGCGGCCGCCAGGCAGGAGGTACCCAGGACGCGGGAGATCTGTCGTCGCGCGGTTTTGGACATGGTCATTCCAGGTGTGTTCCGAGGGGCTGATGTGCCGTTGTCGGCTCGGCTCTGCCACTGAGGCGGCGCACGTTCACCGGAGACCAGGACTCAACGGTGCACACGTATCGACAGGACCAACTCTTCGCCCACTCGCCGGCCGTCGCAACCCAAGCGCCGGCGACAACCCCGTCCGGGGGGCTCGGATCAGCGGGCTCACCTGCTGCAACCGATCGTCCGACGCCGAGGCTCCGATCCGGTGCCGTGCCCTGTCGTGCGGTGCGGTGCGGGGGGTGACGAACGGCGGCACTTCGGGGTGCACATCCGTCAACCGCGGCACCGGCCCGCGAGTGCGCGAGTACGCTCCGTGTCGAAGTAACCGCACAGGGTGGGACAGGGGTTGCCCGTGGTGGGTGTCGAAACAGTGGGGAATGGCCGGTATCGCCTCCTGGCACGGATCGGTGCCGGCGGAATGGGCATCGTCTGGCGGGCGTGGGACGAGTTGTTGCGGCGCCCGGTGGCGATCAAGTGCGCGCGGGTCAACGATCCGCAGAGCGTGCGACGACTCCGGGACGAGGCGGCCATCGCGGCGAGCTTCGACAGTCCGTACATCGTCACGGTGTTCGACCTGGTGGTCGAGCACGATACGTGGTGGCTGGTGATGGAATACGTCGAATCACGCAGCCTCGGGCAGTGCATGGCGCGGCCCGGGCAACGCCCGACGCCCGCGTGGGTCGCGTCGATCGGGTGGCAGATCGCGGAGGCATTGCGGGAGGTACACGCGCATTCCGTCGTGCACGGGGACGTGACGCCGGAGAACATCCTGGTGACCGTGGACGGGACGGGCAAGCTGGCCGACTTCGGCATCTCGCGGGCGTTGGGAGCGGCGGGTACCGGGCCCCGGGATCGGGCCCTGCACGGAAAGCCCGGCTACCTCGCACCCGAGGTGGCCCGAGGCCGGGAAGTCGGTCGAGCCTCGGACATGTTCTCGCTCGGCGCGTCGTTGTTCGCTGTCCTCGAAGGGCAGGGGCCATACGGCAGCGCCGACGACCCGCGCACACAATGGCGTCGGGCCCGCGAAGGCCGCATCGACAAACCCGTCGCCTCCGGGGAACTGACCGAGCTGCTGCAAGAATTGCTACGGGTACGACCCGGGCGTCGGCCCGGGCCGGCCGACGTGGCAGCCAGACTGCGCGCCCTGACCTCGCCGCACGACACGACCACGCCGTGGCCGCGAACCGGGATCGTCCCCGGGCCGGTGACCGACTTCGGCACGCCGATGCCGGCCGCCGACACCACCTCGGGCGTCCGGCCGCCGTTCCGGTTCCTGCCCATTCCGCGCCGGCGCCCGCAGTCGTCGAGACGGCCGTGGCCGCTCGTGGTCGGGGCAACGACACTGGTCACGGTGGGAGTTCTCGCCTGGTCGCCGCTCATCGACCCGAAACCGGCGCCCACGCCGGCCGCCGCCCGAACGATCCTCGTCGGCGACGAACGCACCGTCGATCCGTGCGCGCTGCTCGATCCCGCCTCCCTGACCCGCTTCGGCCGGACCGTGCTGGACTCGGCGCTCGGCGGCTTCCGGCGTTGCGACCTGCTCGTACACGGCGCCGAGGACCGGCGCGTGGCCGACGCGGAGCTGTCGTTCACCGAGGGCGGCCAGGAGTTGGGCCCACAACTGCGCACCCGGCGCATCGGTGACATCACCTTGATCGAAGGGGCCGACGACGCGCGGGAGTGCCCCCGGATCCTCCGACTCCCCGACGGCTACGTGGTCAAGGTGACCATCTCGAACCTGGCGAGCGAGCCGGTCGACCTGTGCGGCATGGCCGACGCCGTCACCACGCACGCGATCGACGTGCTCGGTCGCGGTCCCATCCCCCGACGCCCGTCCGCGCCGAGGGACGCCTCGTTGATCCGACTCGACGCGTGCGCGCTGCTCGATCCGGCCGCACTCGCCCGGATGCCCACGATCGACGCCCAGCACCCCAACGCCGGTTTCGGCGACTGGAAATGCCGATGGCACAGCACCGTCGACAAGACCGCGATCATCCTGCGCTTCTACCAACGCGAGCCGCTCCCGGCCGACATCGGCCGACCGGAAATGATCGCGGACCGCCGGGCGTTCGTGACACCCGGCGAAGCGGACCGGGACCTGTGCACGATCCGTGTCGTGCATCGCACGTATCCCAACGCCGCCCACCCGATCGTGGAACTCGTCCAGATCGAGGTCTACGCGGCGCAACCCCGGGAGCAACTGTGCGCCACCGCCGACCGACTCGGCGCCGCGGTGGTCACGAAACTGCCCCGAGCGTGAGCCGGGCGAACGCTTTCGCGTCCGCCCGCACCCCGCAACTCACGTATGTGCCCGATCCACCCGAGCCGAGAGGCTTCCCGGGCGGGCCCGGCACTCGTATCCTGTCCGTGCCGACACGGCGGGGGGCCGCTCGGGGCACGCGGCATCGTGCCCGAACAGGGAAATCATGTCGGATCATCCGATCGAACCCATCCTGCGCGAAGGTTGTCCGTCCTGGTGCCGTGGGCACTTCGACGTCGAGACGCAGGCCGCCGCCCGGCTCCACCACCGCACCATCGGCGTCACCATCGAGGCGGGCTCGCCGATCCCGCAGAGCGTCACCCAAGCCAAGATCTGGGCGGAGTCCGGCCCGGACACCGCCCTGCGGGTGGCGATCGCCCGCTGCGTGCCGCCGCCCGGCCGACCCTGGCGGGTCGACCTGGACCCGGGGCAGGCTCGCAACCTGGCCAACCTGGCGGACGCCTTCGACCCACGCCTGGCCTCCGCACTCCGCACCGTCCTCGACCGAATCCCGGTGCCCCCGGTGCCGGGCAGCAACCTCTGGTAGATGACCGGCACTCGGCCGCTGGTGGACGACCGGGGACTCGATGGCTGGTGGACGACCGGCACTTGGCCGATGGTGGACGACCGGCGCTCGGCCGTTGGTGGGCAACCGGCACTCGGCAGGGAACGGCCGTTGGTGAACAACCGGCACTCGGCGAGGAACGGCACAGCGCAGCACGGTCGTTCCGCCTGTTGGCGTCGGTCGGGTCATGACATGCGGGGAGGCGGTCCCGGTCGCGTGGACGGCGCGGCCGGGACCGCCGGTCGGATGCCCGGCTAGTCGGTACGCAGCGCGGTGAGCACGTCGAGCCTGGCCGCGCGCCGGGCCGGCCAGGCCGCCGCCAGCACACCGACGATCGCGGCGAGGACCAGGAAGACGAGCACCCGGTCCCACGGAATCACCACGGTCAGGTCCTTCGTGGAGCGGGCCATGCCCTTGACCCCGCCGACCCCGGCGAGCAGACCCAGGACCACACCCAGGAGGCCGCCGAAGAGCGAGATGATCAGGGACTCCAGGCGGATCACCCGTCGGGTGCGCCGCCGGTCCAGCCCGATGGCACGCATCATGCCGATCTCGCGGGTACGTTCGAAGACGGACATGGCCAGCGTGTTGACCACGCCGAGCACCGCGATGACGATCGCCATCGACAACAGCCCGTAGACGATGTTGAGCATGATGTCGAAGAGCTTGTTGAAGTCCTTGCGGACCTCCTTCGCCGTCTGCACGTTGATCGCCGGGCTGTTGCCGACCGCCTTGCGGAGCGTGTCGCGCATCGTGTCCCGCTGCTGCGGCGCGACCTTCGCGAGTACGAAGTCGTCGCCGACGACGTCGACATGCGGCGTCAGCGTCTGCAACGACACCGTGAGGCCACCGAGCAGCGGCGCCTCGTCGTAGATGCCGCCGATCGACAGCCGGCTCTGCCGCCCGTCCGGGAAGGTGACCGAAACCGGCGTCCCGACACGCCACTTGCGGTCGTCGGCGGTCTGCTTCGACACCAGCAGTCCCGTCGCCAGGGATTGCGGGCCGCCCTGGGTGAACCTGGTCGTGAGCACCGAGAACGCGCTCGCCGGGTCGACGGCGGTGAGTTGGTGTTCCTTGCCGTCGACGCTCACCTGCGCCGAGCGGACCGGACTGACGGCGGTGACACCCGGCACCTTGGCGACCGTGGCGGCGATCTCCGGGGTGAGCGTCTGCCCGTCGGAGGACGAACTGAGCACGAACTCGGCGGTGATGCCCTTCGACAGGGTGCGGTCCACGAGTTGTTTGAGCGACGTGCCGAAGATGGTCAACGAGGTCACCAGCACCATGCCGATCATCAGGGCGGATGCGGTGGCGGCCGTGCGCCGCGGGTTGCGGGCCGCGTTCTGGTACGCGAGCCGGCCCTCGACCGGATGCACGCGTTGCAGCAGCGCGCCGAACAGCCGCACCGCCGGCGTGGCGATGAGCGGGGTGAGCACGATGATGCCGACCAGGACGATGCCCGCGCCGCCCATCACGGTGAACACCTTGGCGTTGCCGGTCGCCGAGCCCTTGATGCCCGCGAGCAGCACGATCCCGCCGAGCACGACGGTCAGGACGCCGGCGATGTTGCGACGACGCAGACTTGCGGCGCCGGTCGGCAGGTTCGTGCGCAGCGCCGCGACGGGCGGGATCTTGGCGGCTCGGCGTACCGGCAACCATGCGGCGAGCAGCGTGACGCCGATGCCGACGGCCAGGCTCCACAACGCGGTCGCGCCGGTGACGACGGTCGGGCCGGGCGTGAGGTCGGCGCCGATGTTGTTGAGGATGCCGCGCAGGCCGACCGCGAGTCCGATGCCGATCACGAATCCGGCGAGTCCGGCGACCACGCCGACCGCGAGGGCCTCGAACATCACCGAGCGGGTCACCTGCTCGCGGGTGGCGCCGATGGCGCGCAACAGGGCCAGTTCGCGGGTGCGTTGGGCGACGAGCATGGCGAAGGTGTTGGCGATGATGAAGCTGCCGACGAACAGCGCGATGCCCGCGAAGACCAGGAGCAGCGTGCGCAGCGACGCGATCTCCTTCTGCACCTTGTCCCGGTCGTCTCGGCGCAGTGTGTCGCCGGTCAGGGCTTCGGCACCGGAGGGAACCAACGGGGCCGCCGCGGCGCGCAGTTGTTCCTGCGTGGTCCCGGGTTTCGCGTTCAGGCGCAGTTCGCCGTAGACGCCGGGCTCCAGGTAGAGCCCCTGCGCGGTGGCGGTGTCGAGGAGGGTGAGCGAGCCGCCGGCCTCGACGGCGGCGCTGTCCGTACCGAAGACGCCGACGACGGTCTGCTCCAGGACGGGCCCGCGGGCGACGATCCGGATCCGGTCTCCGACCCGGTATCCGGCGGCCTTGGCGGTCGCGTCGTCGAGCGCCACCTCGCCCGCCTTGGCGGGCAGCCGGCCTGCGGTCAGTGTGTAGCGGGGGTCCTTGCCGTCGCGGCCGGGTACGGCGTTGGTGCCGGTCGCATTCGCCTTCTTCCGGACGAGTTTGCCGTCGCGGTCGACGACGGCCGTGAAGCCGGTGACGTGACCGGTGACCGACGCGGCGCCCGGCAGCGCGCGCAGCTTGGCCGCGAGCGGTTCGTCCAGGGGCGGTATCTGGAGGTGTTCGACGGCGTGCTTGGTACCGCGGACGTCGACCGCGATACCGCGGTGATCACGCAGCGCGGCCTCGGTCATGGCCTGCTTGAGGGTGTCGCCGAAGACCAGGACGGCCGCCACGAACGCCACGCCGAAGACGACCGCGAGCGCGGTGAGGGCGAGACGCACCTTGTAGGCGACGAGGTTGCGTAGGGAAGTGCGAAGCACGGTCGGGTCCTTCAGAGGGGGAGGGAGGAGGCGGTGGGGGTGGTGGGATCCGGGGTGGTCGTGGCGGGGGTGGTCGTAGCGGGGGTGGTGGCGGGTGTGGTGGGGACGGAGGTGGTGGCGGTGGGGGTGGTCGGCTTGCGGTTGAACGCGCGCATGCGTTCCAGCACCCGGTCGGTGGTGGGTGCGGGCATGTCGTCGACGATGCGCCCGTCGGCGAGGAACAGGACGCGGTCGGCGTAGGAGGCGGCGACGGCGTCGTGGGTCACCATCACGATGGTCTGACCGGCCTCGGTGACCGAGGCGCGCAGGAATTCGAGGACCTCGGTGCCCGAATGCGAGTCGAGGTTGCCGGTCGGTTCGTCCGCGAAGATGATCTCGGGCCGTCCGACCAGGGCACGGGCACAGGCGACGCGCTGTTGTTGGCCGCCGGACAACTGGGCGGGCCGGTGGTCGAGGCGGTGGCCCAGGCCGACGGTCTCGATGACCTTGTCCAACCACTCGGGGTCGGCCCGTCGACCGGCGATGTCCAGCGGCAGGGTGATGTTCTCCAGGGCGGTCAGGGTCGGAAGCAGGTTGAACGCCTGGAAGACGAAGCCGAGTCGGTCACGCCGCAGGTGGGTGAGGGCGGTGTCGTCGAGCGAGGCGAGTTCGACGTCACCCAGCCGTACCGAGCCGCCGGAGATCCGGTCGAGACCCGCCATGCAGTGCATCAGCGTCGACTTGCCGGAGCCGGAGGGGCCCATGATCGCGGTGAACTCGCCACGGCGGAAGCCGACGGACACGTTGTCGAGGGCGCGGACTTGGGTGTCGGCTTGGCCGTAGGTCTTGGTGAGGGCTTGGGCTGTGGCGGCGTGGGGGGTGGTGTGGGTGGTGGTGTGGGGGGTGGGGGTGTGAGGGGTGGGGTGGGCGGCGTGGCGGGGGGTGGGGTGGCGGGGGGTGGGAGTGGGGGTGCCGGTGGGGGTGGTGTTCATTGGGTCTCCGGTGGTGGGCTGTGGGTGGGATGGCTTGATGAGGGTGGGTGGGCGGATGGGTGGATTGGAATATTAGATCGACTGGTCGGTCTAATTTATCGACGGGCGTTGGGGGCGACGTCAGCCGTGGGGGCTATGGGCGGGTCGGCCGGAAGGTGGATGGGAGGGGGTGGGAGTACGCCGGAGGGGTTTGGGGCGGGGGTGGGGCGGGGGTGTTGGCCTGAGTTGCGGGCGTGGGGCGGGTGTTGGTTGGGGTGGGGGTGCAATGGGCTTGGGTGGGTGGGGATTTGGGGTGGGGGTGGGTCGTGGGGCTGGTCGTGGGAGGGGTGGGGTGGGCTTGGCATTCGGCGGGACGGGCGGGGGCGGGCTGGGTCGCGGGGTGGGGGCTTGGCATGCGGCGTGCGTGGAACTGGTCCGCGTGGGCTGGGTCGCGGGGGTGGGGAGGGATTGGGCTGTGGCGCGGGGCGACCCCGCCGGGTTGGCCGGGTCG
>NZ_JBHZAV010000268.1:0-10074 GCF_042754445.1 Embleya sp. NPDC059213 | reverse complement strand
GGCCGAAATCGGCTCGCCCGGCGCCCGGCCGTCGGTGTTCCGCCGGTTGTCCGGGCCTTGGCCGCGGTTGCCCAACGGCCTTACCGGCAAGGCGTCTTCCGGTACCGGATGGGGTTTTGCCCCGCCGCTTCTTCGTCTCTTCTTCGCCTGCCCGCCACGAGCCGACCCCCCGCGCATCACGTCGCGCGGGTCAGGGTGTGGGCGTCGACGCTCGACCGTCGTCGACCGGAGCGAGAAGGAGACGTCCATGTCCGGATGGAAGACCGTCACGGCCGCAGTGTTGGCCGGGGCCGCCATCGTCGCCGCCCCGGGAACGGCCGCGGCGGCGGACCGCCACGGCGGCAACCAGCGCGGGTCCTTCGACCTCCAGGCACACCGCGGCGGTCTCGGGCTGACCGTGGAGAGCACGCTCGCGTCCTTCGCCAAGGGCCTGGACGTAGGCGTGTCCACCCTCGAACTCGACGTGCAGATCACCGAGGACGGCCGCGCCGTGGTCACCCACGACCGCAAGGTCGACGGGCGCAAGTGCGCCGACACCGCACCGGTGCGGGCCGGCGACCCGGAGTTCCCCTACGTCGGCAAGTACGTCAACACGCTCAGCCTGGCCCAGGTCCGCACGTTGGACTGCGGGTCGCGGCAGTTCCCCGGTTTCCCCACGCAGACCACCTCGCCCGGCGCCCGAATGCCGCTGCTCACCGAGGTGTTCGACCTGGTCCGGCGTCGGCACGCGCACGGCGTGAAGCTCAACGTGGAGACCAAGGTCGAGGCCGGCGCGCCTCAGGAGACCGCGCCGCGCGAGCAGTTCGTGCAGACGGTGGCGCGCGAGGTGCGCCGGGCCGGGCTGTTGCGCCAGGTCACCATTCAAAGCTTCGACTGGGGTGCGCTCAAGCGCATGCGCCAGGTCGAACCGCGCCTGCCGCTGGTCGCGTTGACCAACTACGACTTCCTTCAGGTCGGCAAGCCCGGCGCCTCGCCCTGGCTGGGCGGCCTGGACATCGACGACTTCGGCGGCGACCCGCTGCGCGCGATCGCCTCGTTCGGGGCCGGCACCTTCTCGCCCGTGCACGGTTTCCCGCAGAACGGCAAGGTGACCGATCCCGACTACCGTCCGTACGTGACCCGGGAGATGGTCGCCCGGGCGCACGCGCGGGGCATCAAGGTCGTGCCGTGGACCATCGACGACCCGGCGACCATGGCCAAGTTGATGGACGACGGCGTGGACGGCCTGATCACCGACTACCCGGACCGGTTGCGGGAGTTGCTGGCCGCGCGCGGACTGCCGCTGCCCAAGCGGTATCCGGCTCGCGGCTGATCGATCCGGCCGCACCGCGGGCCGGGCGCGGAAAGGGTCCGGGCGCGGAAAAGGGCCGGGCCCGTCGACACGTGGTCGACGGGCCCGGCCCTGGCTGCGGCTACTGCACGGCGGCTGTCGCCGTGCGGTTACTGCCTGTTGACGCTCGGATCAGAGGTTGACGCCGTGCGCGCGCAGGTAGGTGACCGGGTTGATGCCGCTGCCGTAGTTCGGGGTGGTGCGGATCTCGAAGTGCAGGTGCGGGCCGGTCACGTTGCCGGTCGCGCCGGAGAGGCCGATCTGCTGACCGGTGCTCACCGTGGCACCGACGCGAACGCTGATGCTGGACAGGTGCGCGTACTGCGAGTACTTGCCGTCCGCGTGCTTGATGACGACCTCGTTGCCGTAGGCACCACCGTTGCCGGCGCTGACCACGGTGCCCGAGGTGATCGCCTTCACCGAGGTGCCGGTGCCGACCACGAAGTCCTGGCCGGTGTGGCTGCCGCTGGACCACAGCTTGCCGCCGGTGCCGAACGCGGTGCCCAGCGAGCCGCTCACGGGAGCGACGTAGCCGGAGGCGTTGACCGAGGAGCTGCCGGCCTTGACCGAGGCACCCTTGGTCGCGACCGGGGCCTTCTCCTTGACCGTGGTCTTCGGAGCGACCTTCACCGACGCGGAGGGCTTGGCCTGCGACGTGGTCGTGGTCGTGGTCTCGGTCTTGGGCGCGGCCTTCGGCGCGACCTCGGCCTTGGCGGTGGCGGCGGCCTTGGCCTTGCCGGACAGCTTGAGCTTCTGACCGATCTGGATGACGTCCGGGTTGCCACCGATCACGGCGCGGTTGTCGGCGTACAGCTTGTGCCAACCACCGGTGACGGCCTTGTCCGCGGCGATCTTGGACAGGGTGTCACCCTTGACCACGGAGTACGAGGAGGTGGTCGACGCGGCGGCCGGGACGACCTCGATCTTCGGGGCCGGGGCGGTGGTCGGCGCGGACTCGGCCGGCTTCTCGGCGGCCTTGGGGGCCACCGTGACCGAGGTCTTGGCCGAGCCGGCGGCCTTGGTGCTCGGCGAGACGGCGGGCTTGGCGCCGCCCTTGGTCAGACCCGCCGGGCCGGAGGTGTTCGGCCACGCGCCGGGGCCCTGCACGGCGAGGACCTTCTCCGCGATGGCGATCTGCTGGTCCTTGGTGGCCAGGTCGGCACGCGGGGCGTACTGCTGACCGCCGAACTCGTTCCAGGTGCTCTGGGTGAACTGCAGGCCACCGTAGAAACCGTTGCCGGTGTTGATGTGCCAGTTGCCCGAGCTCTCGCCCATGGCGACCTTGTCCCAGGTGGAGACGGAGGCGGCGTTGGCGGTCGCGAGACCGGTGATCAGCGGGGCGGCGACGATCGCGCCGGCCATTCCGAGGGTGAGCGCGAGACGCGTCTTCTTGGGCATACGGGCAGGGGTGTTGAACGACTGCACGAAGATTTTCCTTCTCCCACGCCTACGAAGTGAGCTGTCGGATTCGGGCTGGAGAGTCTCGCCCGGCCGTGTTCGGCCCTCGTGAGAGGGACGGGCACGGCTTCACCCCAAGCCGTCCGAATGGGCGTCTGCGTCACAGACGCCCGGGACGGCATTCCACTTGGTTCCCCCGCTCCTGCCTTTCGGGTTTCGTACCGTGGCCTCGCTCCGGCGGCAGGATTCGGCGAACCGGGAGACCATTTCGCCGAGCACCGGACCGGTGTGGCGAAGCACCAAGCTACGCACACCCCGACCGGGAACCAAACATCACGATTCGCCGAAACCGAAAAATCAGGACGTAAGCGTGGAATATCGGGACCTAAAGTCCCGGACGCGGTACGCATTGTGCCCGAGTTGCTCACGCTGAGCCGATAGGGGAATCACCATGGGTGAAATTCCGGAAAACTCGGTTCACGCTGCGTACGAGTTCCTGACCATCGGTATGCGTGATGTGACGTGCGTCATGCGCTCGATAGCGGAGCGTCCGAATTACCCCCATATATACGTCCCAATTTGCCTGCCGGCCCGGTCTCCGCCGGGGTTGTGACCGCCGGGAAGTGGTGCGCGTCTCGGGGCTTCACTTGGATTCGATCCGCCTCATGGGGACGACGCTCTCCGGCAGAGCCTGCTGTTTCGCTGCCCGGCCGGCGTCGTCGATACCGAGTACGTGGCGCGGGTGGGTCGAGATGGCCCGTTGCATCAGGGCGGCGCGTTCGGGGTTGTCGGCGGTGGTCTCCCGGGACCTCGTAGCGGGTGCCCGGTCGAGCGCGACCGGGAGCCGTATCGGCTCGGCGGTCCCGGCGACGGGACGCTCGCGGCACCGGGCGCGGCCGGTCCCGTTCGGGCCCGGCCCCGGTCACCCCCCGTATTCAGGCCCGCCAACCTCGTCGATCGGGTGGCTTGGGACGGAGGGGGTGGGGGCATGGGGGCGGGCATGGAACGATTCGAGATTGCCATCTTCCCGTTCAACGACCAGGACATGGCCGCCGACGCCCGGGGCCCGGCGGTGCGCTCGGCGGTGGTCGAGGCCACCGGCGAGGTCGGCGCATCGGGCCATCCGCGCTACGCGGGTGAGGGTGTGGTGGCCGACATCGACCCGAGGTCGCGCACGGTGGAGGCGATCACCATCGACGGCGCCGAGATCGAGGACGGGTGGAGCGTGCGGATCGTCCCGGCACCGGGCTGAGCCGATACCGACGAGGGCGGCCGTCGACACCGCGGACCCGCGGGTCGAACAGCCGCCCTCGACATCGTTTCCGGCCGACCCGGCGGGTCGGCGATCGGGCTCAGACCGCGGCGGACAGCGCCTCGAACTGCTCGTCGGACAGTCGGATTCGGGCCGCCTCGGTGTTCTCCTCCAGGTGCGCGACGCTGGAGGTGCCCGGGATCGGCAGCAAGACCGGGGAGCGGTGCAGCAGCCAGGCCAGCGCCAACTGTGAGGGCGCGGCGCCCTGTTCCTTGGCGACCTGCTCCAACGGACCGCCCGGCCGCGCGAGTTGGCCGGTGGCGATCGGGAACCACGGGATGAACGCGATGTTCTCGGCCGTCGCGTAGTCGAGCACGCTCTCCGACTTGCGGTCGGCCAGGTTGTACAGGTTCTGCACGGAGACGATCTCGACGATCTCCCGGGCCTGGCGCAACTGCTCCACGGTGACCTCGGACAGGCCGATGTGCCGGATCTTGCCCTCCTGCTGCAACGCGCCGAGTTCACCGAGCTGGTCCGCGAGCGGGACCTGCGGGTCGATCCGGTGCAGCTGGTAGAGGTCGATCCGCTCCAGGCCGAGGTGACGCAGGCTCAGTTCGGTCTGCTGGCGCAGGTATTCGGGCCGGCCCAGGGCGCGCCATTCGCCCGGTCCGGTGCGGGCGAAGCCGCCCTTGGTGGCGATCACCACGTCCTCGGCGTACGGGTGCAGCGCCTCACGGATGAGTTGTTCGTTGACGAACGGGCCGTACGAGTCGGCCGTATCGATCAGATTCACCCCCAGTTCGACGGCGCGGCGCAATACCCGGATCGCCTCTTGGCGGTCCTTTGGTTCGCCCCAGACACCGGTTCCGGTGAGTTGCATGGCGCCGTACCCGAGCCGGTGCACCGGCAGGTCGCCGCCGAGCGGGAAGACACCGGAGGCGTGGGCGGGGCCGGACGCGGACGAGACGGTCATCGGTTCTCCGTAGGGGTCGGGCGGCCCGGGCGGGCCGGACGGCGCGGACGAGGTCGAGGCCATTGTGCCCCCGGCCTCGGGCGTGGTCACCGGGATACGTCCCGCACGCGTGGTGCAGGTCCCCGGTGACGTGTCCATCCGCAGGATGACCAAGTTCGGGCGCGTACTTGTACACAACGACGCATTCGCGGCAGGGCGCTGCTCCCTAGTGTGTGCCACTCGTCGAGGCACTCGATCCACGGATGGAGCTGTTCATGGTCTGGCTCATACAGGACTATCGCGAGGAGGACCTCGCGGCGGTGGTGCACCTGATCGACACCACGACCGAACTCGGCCAGGAGTCGGTCTTCTCGCTGTCGGAGTGCATCAACGCGCTGACTTCGCGACAGCCGGCGGTGGTTGCCCGGCGGGACGGCGCGGTGGTCGGTGCGGCGCTGGCCACGGTCTCCGAGGGGCGGGCCTGGGTGATGCGGATCGCCATCTCGCCCCCCGCGCGCGGCCTGGGGCTGACCAGTACGCTGCTGCTCGCGCTGGAACGCCGGTTGGTCGAGGACCGGGTGCGCCGGATCGCCTACGTGCTGCCCGAGGAGGACTCGCGCGAGTTGGGGCTGCGCAACGCGGGCTACGAACGGCGGCCGGCGGTGGCCTACTTCGAGAAGGTCGAGCCGGTCGACGACCATGCGGCGGAAACCCTGGACCGGCTCGGCGGGCGGATGTTGCCGGGCGACCTGTGGTCGAAGGTGGCCGGCATGGAGGTGGAGAAGAACCTGATCGAGCGGCGGGTGGTGTTGCCACTGGCGGATCCCGAGCGGGCCTTCCGACACGGCGTCGAACCGCCCAGCGCGATCGCGTTGTTCGGCCCGCCCGGGACCGGCAAGACCACCTTCGCCCGGGCGATCGCCTCCCGTCTGGGTTGGCCGTTCGTGGAACTGCTGCCCTCGCGGCTGGCCGACGGCGGCAACCTGGCCGCCGCGCTGCGCGAGGCGTTCGGGCGGCTGGCCCGGCTGGAGCGGATCGTGGTGTTCATCGACGAGGTCGAGGAGATCGCGCCGGTCCGGCACGCCCGGCCCAGTGCCGGCCACGCGGTGACCAACGAACTGCTCAAGCTGATCCCGGCGTTCCGCGAACACGGCGATCGGCTGCTGGTGTGCGCGACCAACTCGGTGCGCTCGCTGGACCCGGCGTTCCTGCGGCCGGGGCGGTTCGACTACATCATCCCGGTGGGCACACCGGACGCGGATGCGCGGCGGGCGATGTGGACCCGGTACGCGTCGGCGCGCCCGGACGTGGACCTGGACGCGCTGGTGGCGGCGAGCGAGCTGCTCACCCCCGCCGACATCGGGCACGCGGCCCGGATCGCCGCCCAGGCGTCGTTCGAGCGCGACCTGTTCGACGAGTCCGCGAGCGGCGAGGGACCCGGCGCCCACACCCGCGACTACCTGGACGCGCTCGCCCAGTCCCGCCCCACGGTGACCGCGAGCATGGTCGAGCTGTTCGAGGAGGACATCACCACCCACGCCCGGGTGTGAGCCGATCGGGCGCCGCGCCGGCCGGGCCGCCTGGACCCGGGCGGCCCGGCGGCCGCGCCGACGGCTGCCCTTGACGTGTCCGGCTACGGGGTCGTACGTTCGTTCGCGTTGATTGAAACGTTTCATTTTCTTCTCGGTGGTGTCAGGAGAGTGCTTCCATGACGGACGACGCGATGGTGCGGGCCGCCTTGCGTGCTCAGCGGATCGAGACCCCCTCGTGGGCCTACGGCAACTCCGGCACCCGGTTCAAGGTCTTCGCCCAGCAGGGTGTGCCGCGCGATCCGTTCGAGAAGATCGCGGACGCCGCACAGGTGCACGCCTTCACCGGCGTGGCGCCGATCGTCTCGCTGCACATCCCGTGGGACCGGGTCGAGGACTACACGAAGCTGGCCGAACACGCCCGGGAGCACGGGGTGCGGATCGGCGCGATCAACGCCAACGTCTTCCAGGACGACGACTACATGCTCGGCAGCGTGACCAACCCCGACGCCCGGGTGCGCCGCAAGGCGATCGATCACCTGCTCGCGTGTGTGGACGTGCTGGACGCGACCGGCTCGCGGGACGTGAAGTTGTGGTTCTCGGACGGGACGAACTACCCGGGCCAGGGCGACATCGCCACCCGACAGGGGCACCTGGCCGAGGCGCTGGCCGAGGTGTACGCCCGGCTCGGTGCGGATCAGCGCATCCTGCTGGAGTACAAGCTCTTCGAGCCCGCGTTCTATCTGACCGACGTGCCGGACTGGGGTACCGCCTACGCGCACTGCCTCAAGCTCGGCCCCAAGGCCGTGGTGTGCGTGGACACCGGACACCACGCGCCGGGCACCAACATCGAGTTCATCGTGGCGTTCCTGCTGCGCGAGGGCCGACTCGGCGCGTTCGACTTCAACTCGCGCTTCTACGCGGACGACGACCTGATGGTGGGCGCGGCGGACCCGTTCCAACTGTTCCGGATCATGCACGAGGTGGTGCGTGGCGGTGGGCTCGATCCGGCCGAGGGGGTGAACTTCATGCTCGACCAGTGCCACAACATCGAGCCGAAGATCCCCGGCCAGATCCGTTCGGTGACCAACGTCCAGGAGGCCACCGCCAAGGCGCTTCTGGTGGACGCCGACGCGCTGACCGATGCGCAGCAGGCCGGCGACGTACTCGGCGCGAATGCCGTGCTGATGGATGCCTACAACACCGATGTCCGGCCGCTGCTGCGGGAGTTGCGCGAGGAACAGGGGCTGGCGCCGGATCCGGTGGCGGCCTATCACGCGTCCGGCTACGCGGAGCGGATCCGGGCCGAGCGGGTCGGGGGCACGCAGGCCGGCTGGGGCGCCTGAGCCTTCCGGGTGCGGGTGCGGGGCGTGGGCGTGCCGGTGTTGCCGCCGCGTTGTATCGATGGTTCCGATTCACAAGGAGATTCGCCGATGTCCGGCACCTCGTCCGAGGTCGATCGTCTGCTGGAGCGTTCCCGTGCGCTGGGGGCGGATCCGCGTAACACCAACTATGCCGGGGGCAACACCTCCGCCAAGGGCGAGGGGACCGATCCGGTCACCGGGTCGACGGTGGAACTGATGTGGGTCAAGGGCTCCGGCGGCGACCTGGGCACGTTGACCGAGGACGGGCTCGCGGTGTTGCGGGTGGATCGGCTGCGTGCGCTGGCGGACAGGTATCCGGGGGATGAGCGCGAGGACGAGATGGTCGCCGCGTTCGACTTCTGCGCGCACGGCAAGGGCGGCGCGGCGCCGTCGATCGACACCGCGATGCACGGTCTGCTCGACGCCGCGCACGTGGACCACCTGCATCCCGACTCGGGCATCGCCCTCGCCACGGCGGCGGACGGGGAGAAGCTCACCGCCGAGTGCTTCGGCGACACCGTGGCGTGGGTGCCCTGGCGTCGACCCGGCTTCCGGCTCGGCCTGGACATCGCGGCCATCCGGGCGGCCAACCCGAACACGATCGGCTGCGTACTGGGTGGGCACGGGATCACCGCGTGGGGCGACACCAGCGCCGAGTGCGAACGCAACTCGCTGCACATCATCCGGACTGCGGAGAAGTTCGTCGCGGCGCGGTTCGACCCGGCTCGGCATCCGTTCGGCGAACTGCTGGCCGAGCCGCTGCCCGAGGAGCAACGCCGGGCCCGGGCAGCCGAGTTGGCTCCGGTGGTGCGGGGTCTTGCCTCCACCGATCAGGTGCGGGTCGGGCATTTCACGGACAGCGCGGAGGTGTTGGAGTTCCTTTCGCGGGCCGAGCACCCCAGGCTGGCGGCACTGGGTACCTCGTGCCCGGACCACTTCCTGCGTACCAAGGTCCGGCCGCTCGTGGTGGACCTGGCGGCCGACGCGCCGATCGAGGACGTGATCGCCCGACTGCGCGAACTGCACACGAACTACCGGTCGGAGTACGCCGCGTACTACGCGCGGCAGGCCGAGCCGGACTCCCCGGCCATGCGGGGTGCCGACCCGGCGGTGGTGTTGGTGCCGGGTGTGGGCATGTTCTCGTTCGGCAAGGACAAGCAGACCGCGCGGGTGGCGGGCGAGTTCTATGTCAACGCGATCAATGTGATGCGGGGCGCCGAGACGATCTCGACGTACGCGCCGATCGACGAGCGGGAGAAGTTCCGGATCGAGTACTGGGCGCTGGAGGAGGCCAAGTTGGCTCGGCAACCGGCGCCGCGTGCGTTGGCCGGGCGGGTGGCGTTGGTCACCGGCGCGGGGTCGGGCATCGGGAAGGCGATCGCCGGGCGGCTCGTCGCCGAGGGCGCGTGTGTGGTGGTCGCGGACCTGAACGCGGCGAGCGCGGCCGAGGTCGCCGAAGCGCTCGGTGGGCCGGATCGGGCGGTCGCGGTCACGGTCGACGTGACCTCCGAGGAGGGCATCCTGGCCGCGTTCGATGCGGCGGCGTTGGCCTTCGGCGGGGTGGACCTGGTGGTCAACAACGCGGGTCTGTCCATCTCCAAGCCGCTGTTGGAGACCACGGCGCGCGACTGGGACCTCCAGCACGACGTGATGGCGCGGGGGTCGTTCCTGGTCTCGCGGGAGGCGGCTCGGGCGATGATCGCGCAGGGGCGGGGCGGTGACATCGTCTACATCGCCTCCAAGAACGGGGTCTTCGCCGGGCCGAACAACGTCGCGTACGGGGCGACCAAGGCCGATCAGGCGCACCAGGTACGGCTGTTGGCGGCCGAGTTGGGGGCGCATGGGATCCGGGTCAACGGGGTCAATCCGGATGGAGTGGTGCGGGGGTCGGGGATCTTTGCGGGGGGATGGGGGGCGGAGCGGGCTGCGGTGTACGGGGTCGAGGAGGAGCAGCTCGGGGCGTTCTATGCGGGGCGGACGTTGTTGGGGCGGGAGGTGCTTCCGGAGCATGTGGCCAATGCGGTGTTCGCGCTTACGGGGGGTGAGTTGTCGCATACGACGGGGTTGCATGTTCCGGTCGATGCGGGGGTCGCGGCGGCGTTCCTGCGGTAGGCCCGCTGGGGGGCCTCGTGTGGGGTTTGGGTTGGGTTCGCCTCAAGCGCCGGCGGGGCTGGGTGGCCTCATGCGCCGGCGGGGCTGGTTGCCCTCAAGCGCCGGGCGGGCTGGTTCGCCTCAAACGCCGGCGCGGC
>NZ_JBHZAV010000267.1:0-10113 GCF_042754445.1 Embleya sp. NPDC059213 | reverse complement strand
GGGTTCGGCGGGTGCGGCCAGCAGTGCGTAGGCCAGGCCGCGGCGTTCCAGGGCGCGGCGGGCGAACACCGCGACGCCGTGCGCGAGCCGAGCTGCGGCGTTGCCGTCGCCGTCGTGCAGGACCCGGCCCAGGACCTCCAGTTCGCGCCCGGAGGCCCGGCGGAAGACCTCGACCGCCAAGGCGGCCTTGGACGGGAAGTGCTGGTAGACCGAGCCGGCCGAGATGCCCGCGGCGGCGGCCACCGCGGTCACCGAGGCGTTGGCCCAGCCCAGCTCGGCGACCACGGTGGTGGCCTGCTCGACCAGGTGCTCGCGGGCCGCGTTCAGGCGGTCGTGTTCGGCCGGTGTCTTGCGGTAGGCCATGCAAGCAGTGAACCACCATTCGGAGCTTCGGATCAAGGCCCGTCCGCTTGCCGCGCGCCGAGGCGGGCGCGGTAGGCGGCCACCGCGTTGCGGTTGGCGCACGTAGTGCTGCAATAGCGGCGGGAACGGTTGCGGGTGAGGTCCAGGACGATGCCCTCGCAGCCCTGGTCCGCGCACAGGAACAGCCGGGACGATTCGTCGACGCGCACCACGTCGGTCATCGCCATCGCGGTCTCCACGATCACCCGGGTGGCCAGCGGCGCGTCCGCGGAGACCGCGTGCAGATGCCAGTCCTGGTCGTCGTGCCGAACGAGCTGCGGGAGCGCGCGGGCCTCGGCGAGCATCGTGTTCACCAGGCTCGCGGCGTGCTCGCGGTCGGCGGTCAACAACTCCCGCAGCACGGGCCGCAACGCCCGAAGGCTCGCGAGTTCGGCGGCATCGCCGTCCCGGCGTCCGGTGTAGCCGTGCTCGGTGTACCAGGCCCGCAACTCCCGGACGGTGGTGAGGGTGTCCGACCCCCGCGCACTGTTGGTCAGCGCCACGGCTGCCTGGAGGGCGGACTCGGTGTCATGACCAAAAATCATTTTGACATCTTACATAGCGCCTCGTAATGTCATGGCCTATGACCCGTATGGCCGATGACGTGTCGCGCGTACGCACCTCCTCCGGCGCCCTCGGCGGCGGCCTCTTCCTCGCCGTCGTCTCCGCGGCGTCCTTCGGCCTGTCGGGATCGTTGGCCCGCGGGCTGCTCTCGTCCGGCTGGAGTCCGGGAGCGATCGTGCTGGCCCGGGTCGGCCTCGCCGCGCTCGTGGTGGCGCCGTTCGCGGCCGTGTCCCTGCGCGGCCGCGTTCGGCAACTGCGCGCGCAGGCGCACGTGGTGCTGGTGTACGGCGTATTGGGTTTGGCCGGAGCGCAGTTCTGCTTCTTCTCCGCGGTCGCCGAGATGGACGTCGCGCCGGCCTTGCTGATCGAGTACACCGCCCCGGCCGCCGTCGTGGTGTGGTTGTGGGTGCGCCGGGGCCAACGACCGCGCCCGTACACGCTGGCCGGCTCCGGCCTGGCCGCCGCCGGCCTGGTCCTGGCCGTCGACCTGCTCTCCGGCGCCGACCTGGCCTGGTCGGGCGTGGCCTGGGCGCTCGGGGCGATGGTGGGCCTGACGGCGTACTTCCTCATCTCGGCGGACACCGACACCGGACTGCCGCCGGTGGCCCTGACCGGCGCCGGTCTCGTACTCGGCACCATCACCCTGCTCGCCCTCGCGGCTGTCGGACTGTTGCCGATGCACGCCACGCTCGAACCGGCCGACTACACCACCGGCCGCGTGCCCTGGTGGTTGCCGGTACTCCTGCTCGGCCTGGTCACCGCCGCCCTGGCCTACACCACGGGAACCGCCGCGAGCCGCCGACTCGGCTCACGCACGGCCTCGTTCGTCGCCCTGTTGGAAGTCGTCGCCAGTGTCGGCTTCGCCTGGCTGCTGATCGACGAAACGCCCACCGCCGCCCGGACGGCCGGCGGCCTCCTGATCATCGGCGGCGTCGTCCTGGCCGGGCTCGACGACCACCGACCCGGCGCGGCGGGGGCAAATGCCGCGCTCAGCCCCGCGATCGTCGGGTATCGGTCAGGAACGCGGTCCAGGTCGAGTCGGTGAAGGTGAGCCGGCGAGCGGCGGGCGAGAGCTTGGAATCGCCGACCTCGACGCCCTTCTCGCGCCGCAGCCGAGCTTCGACGCAGTTGCTCGTGGCGCTGTAACTGCTCTTGCGTCGCGGGAACTTGCTCACGGAAGCCTCCGATGGTCGAGCGGTTCGAGGTACACAATCACGTAGTTGCCCACGAACCACACCGCTCCAAGACCCGCGTCCCGCCGGCACCGCCGCGGCCGACCCGCCTACGACACGTCCCGGGCCCACACGCCGTCCAACGGCACCCGGCGGGCGTGGACCTTGCGGTGGCTGATTCGCCAGCCGTCGTCCGTGGTGACGACGGTGTCCTCGTACGTCACGCTGCCGCACGTGCCGTCGACGTTGATGCCGAGGCCCTTGGAGCGGGCCGTCACCTCGGTGTCGGAGATCGGGGTCAGCACGATGTTGGTGACGTGGTGCGCGACGGGGTTGCCGGCACCGAGTGCGTGTGCGGCCCGACGGATGCCGTCGAGCCCCTCGATCGCGGCTCCGCCCAGGTCGGTGACGTCGTAGACGATGTCGGCGGTGAACAACTCGTCGAGGCGCAGGAGTTCGCCCGCGTCGATCAGGTGTCCGTGCAGGGCGATCAGGTCGGTGATGGTGACGCGGTCTTCGGCGTTCAGTGCCACGGTCGTTCCTCTCGCGGATGCGGTGAGCGGTCAGGGGTCACGGAGGTCACGGCGTCGAGGGGTCACGGGTCGAGGGGTCACGGGTCGAGGGGTACATGGGTGCATGCAATCGGGGAGTTCCCCGTTTTCCGAGTGCTAGGTTAACCGGGGAAGTCCCCGGTTGACCGTGAAGACAGGGCGGTGCGGCATGGCGGACACGGAAAACCCGGCAGCGGGGACACCGCGCCGCACCCGCGCCGACGCGGCCCGCAACGCCCGGCGGCTGGTCGCGGCGGCCAAGGAACTCTTCGACGCGCACGGCCCAGACGCGGCGCTCGACGACATCGCCAAGCGGGCCGGCGTCGGCAACGCCACGCTGTACCGGCACTTCCCCACCCGCAGCGAACTGCTCGCCGCCGTCTACGCGGACGAAGTCGCCGCGCTCTGCGAAAAGAGCACGGCACTCGCCCAGGCACCGACCCCACCCGCCGAGGCGTTGTTCGTCTGGCTCGGCGCCTTCATCGAACACGTCGCGGACAAACGCCCGCTGGCCCTGGCCGCCACCCACGACGCGGCGCACCAGCGCACCGAACTGTTCGACCGTTGGCACCGCGGTCTGCGAGCCGCAGCCGAGCCGCTCCTGATCCGGGCCCAGGCCGCCGGTGCCGTGCGCCGCACCGTCACGACCGACGACCTGCTCGCCGTCGCGGGCGGCCTGTGCATCGCCGGCGGCGGCGCCGACGAGGGCCGCCGCCTGCTGGGCCTGGTGCGCGAGGGCCTCGAAGTGCCCACGAACATCGCCCTCGATACCGCCCTCGATACCGCCTGACCGAGACCGCGGCCGCTCGGGGCAACGCGCCGGGGACGAGGTTGCGGGAGCGCCGCCTCGCGAGCGGTCGGTGTCGGTATCGTTACTCTCCGTCCGCGCCGGTCCGGGTGCGCCGAGGGAAGGTCTGCCGTGTTCACGAGCGTCCTGATGGTCGAGCAACCGTTGTCCGCACTGGATGTCGAGTTCGTCACCGGCCTGCACGACGAGGCGATGTCGTTCGTCGTCCTGATGAACCCTCGGGGTGCGGAGGACCGACTCCTGCGCACCATCGACGATGTCGTGCTCGGAGAGTTGGAGGAAGCGGCCCACGAGGGTGACGAACCCGAGGGCCGGGACTCCCTGCGCCCCGCCGCGCTCGCACTGGAACACACCCTCCGGCTGCTGCGCGAGGCCGGCTCCGAGGCGGTCGGCCAGGTGGTCGAGGGCCACCCGCTGGACCTGCTGCGATCGGTGGTGGACCAGGTCGGCGCGGACGAGGTGATCGTGTTGACCGCCCCGCACCTGGTCGAGGAGTTCTTCCACCGGGACTGGGCCGCCCGGGCCCGGCACAAGGTGGGCGTCCCGGTGCTGAAGCTCTACGCCCACAGCGACGACGAGAACGAGGACGACGGGCAGGGGTGATCAGCCGGGCCCGGTCCACGGGAGACTCGAACGGGAAGGGCGGACCTTGACCACCCGACGGGAATTCCTCGGCGGCGCCGGCACCGTCGGCGCCGTGACGCTCCTCGGTAGCGCCCGCGCCTCGGGCGACCCGGGTCCGCCGGCGCAGCAACTCCGGGCCCGCAACGTGATCTTCGCCATCGACACGGACACCCGGGCGCACTACGACGCGCTCCGAGCCGAGCTGATCCGACATCTCGCCCCCGTCATCGTCGTCCAGAACGACTACCGGGGCGGTCGATACACGCTCGTCCACAACGCCGAACACGAATCCGTGCACCCGGTATCCGAAGTCTTCGAGCTGGCCAAGTCGATCGCCCACGCGCCGCTGGGCATCCACTCGATCATCGCCCCGTACCTGAACCCCCGGATCCCGGATCGCCCCGGCTCGGCCCGCCGGGACCCGCACGACCTGGCCATGGTGGCCTTCAAGGACCCCGGAACGACCGGCTGGCAGGCCCCGCTCCAGTCCTTCGCCGACACCCTGGCCACCGCGCGCCGACAACTCGGCGACGCCCACCTGGCACCGGAGTTGGCAGCGGCGAGCACCCGGATCCTGGACAGGTCGCTCGCATTCGTCGACGCGTGCCTGCGCCGCCGCTCCGTCGACACGACGTCGTTCGAGAGCTACACGAGCCGGCTGACCGACGACATCGGCACCAACATCCAACACGCGGCACAGGCCCAGATCCAGGGCGTCGAAGCCCTGCTGACCCGCTGGCGGGAGCGAGTCGGCCCGGCGGATTGGCCCGGCCTGTACGTCGTCGTGTTGTCGATCTGGACGACCTCCGCCCTGAACCAGAACTCGATCATCATCAGGCGCTTCATGGACCCCGCAACGGCCGACTCGCACCTGATCGACCTGCCGACCGCCCAACCCCCCACCGACCCCGTCTTCGTCGCCCTCGACAACCTGGCCCGAATCGTCCAGGACAACGTCGCGGCGGAGGCGGTGTTCCCCGCGGACCACACCCTGGCGAACGCGTTGAAGGGCCCGGAGGACCTGATGGCCCAGGCAATCCTGTCCCGCCTCGCCTGCCCCCACCGAGGCAACACCACGACAAGCACCCCGCGATGAGACCCGGACGCCCGCCGGGACGGCCTGTTCGGCGGCTTCGTGCAAGGCCGGCAATCGACCCCGGGCCCCGGTGACAACACCCGACGCACCCGTGTCGGGCCTCGTGCCATTTCGGGAGGATCCGGGTGTGGGTCCGAATCCCCGGCATTCGTCGGGAAGTTGTGTCGATCGGGTCGCCAATGCGTGAACATCCTCACAACAACTTCCCCGCCTGTGCGTCGGTCGTGGATGTCGGGGTCCGCCGGTCGGGGTCTCGTGTCGCCGCCGATCTCGCGACCTGCCCGAAATTCGGTGGGTGCAATGGCCGCAATGCTCCGAATGACCGTTGGATTCAAGCCATTTCCCACGTTCGTCCGACCGGCGTTCCGAATATTCGTCCCCGCCGACGGGCGCATCGAATTCGGTCGCCATGGCTCGATATACCGGACATATAACTCGATCCCGGGAATGATCACCCACGTGTAGTCGACGTGAAAGAAGAAGTGTCGTCGTGCCCCGGAACGGGGAAGTCGACGCCACTACACTCGCTACGCCCCATCGACGAGAGAGCAGCGGAGAGTGATATGTGCAGCGGGCGGGTCGCGCACTCCGCGACACGCCGGACGGAGACCGCGTGGCGTGCCTCGCGTACCCGGTCGACGCCGAAATCGACTCGCTGCGCGTGCCGTTGCCCGCCTGATAGCGCGACGAGGACCGTGGGAATGAACTTTGTACAGGACCCCGCACTCTGGTACGGGGTGGCCGGCACCTGTGCCGCGGCCGTCTACGTGGCCCGCAGCCGAATAACCGTCAGGGACCTGAGGGAGAGGAATCGCCTGCTGGCCGAGGATGTGCGCATGCGCGACGACGAGATCGACAACGTCGTCCGGGTGTTGCTGCCGGCCCTGGTCGAGACCGGGGAACGACTGAAGGGATCGCTGCTCCGGCACGAGGAGTTGCGCGCCACCCCCTACGCGCAGGGCATCGAGACGGTCGTGGAGATGTTCACCACCGCCGTCGAGGACGCCCGCGATCGCGCCGACCATTCGGCCAAGAACGCGTTGAAGGCCGCCATGCGCACCCTCCAGGCGCTCGCCGGCGAACAGCAGGTGGCGATCTCCGACATGCAGAACAACTACGTCGACGCGCAACTGCTCCAGGATCTCCTGGCGATCGACCACATGAACTCGCAATTCGGCCGCCGGGCCCAGGTGATCGCCGCGCTCTGCGGCGGGTGGACCGGCCGCCAGCGCGCCGCCGCACCGCTGTACGACGTCATGCGCGGTGCGAAGGGTCGCATCCGCGACTACCTCCGGGTGGAGATCCGGATGCAGTCCAATGTCGCCGTCATCGGCCGAGCCGTCGAGCCGGTCGCCCTCGCGGTGGCCGAACTCCTCGACAACGCCGCCAGTTACTCCCCGCCGCACACCACGGTCGAGATCAACTTCCAGACCGTGCCCAACGGGGTGTGCATCATGGTCGACGACGCGGGCGTGGGCATGCACGAGGAGGCCCGGCAGAACGCGGCCCGCTACCTCGACGCCAGTGAGCCGGTCGGCATCACCCGGCTGGGCCACCCGCCCCAGTTCGGCTTCCCGGTGATCGGCATGCTCGCCGCCCAGTACGGCTTCACCGTGTCGGTGGACACCCGATCGCCCTACGGCGGTATGCGCGCGGTGGTGATGTTGCCCTCCGGGCTGCTCACCACCGCCGTCGACGCGGAGCCCGCCTCGGTGCCCGCGCAGCGTCGCGTCGCCCGCGTCCCGCGCGCCGGGACCGGCGAATCCCGGCCGGTCGCACCCGCGGCCGCCGCTCCCGTCGCCGACGAAGGAACCGCCGCCCTGGACGGAGAACTGCCCCAGCGCCGCCGCCGGGCCCCGCTGCCGGTCGACCGCACGCACCAACCGGCGCCGACGGACGCCCCCGACCGATCGGACGCGGAGACCGCGGGGCTGATGGGCGCGTTCCTGCGCGGAACCCGCTCCGGCCGCGTTCCCGATACAGACGACAAAGGGCAAGAAAACCGATGAACAACGAGCTGGCCTGGATACTCAACGACGCCCTCAAGGTCCCGGAGGCCCGGCACGCCATCCTGCTGTCCGCCGACGGGATATTGCGGGCGCACTCCGACGGGATATCCCGGGACGAAGCCGATCGGCAGGCCGCGGCGCTGTCCGGACTCCAGTCCATCAGCCGGAGCACGGCGGAGTTCATCGGCGATTCCGAGACGCCGTGGCGTCAGACCCTCGTCGAGTTCGGCGACGGCTTCATCTTCCTCGTGGCGGCCGGTCCCGGCGCCTATCTGGCTGTATCGGCCACGCAGAACGTGGACATGGAGATCATCACGTTCCGCATGCAACAGCTCGTGCGCCAACTCGGAAAGGAAATGACCAGCCCGCCCCGACGGAATGCGGACCATTCGGTATGACCAACGATCCCACGGCGAAATCCGATGCCCCGGACTTAGTCCGCCCCTACGTCATCACCCGCGGCCGCGGCCACCCGACCCGCGAGGGCCTGGACCTGGTCAGCCTGGTGATCGCGTTGCCGGGCGACGAGTCGCCGCACATCCTCGACCCCGAGAGCACCCGCCTGCTCGCCCTGTGCCGCGGCGGGATCCTCTCCGTCGCCGAGGTCGCCGGACACCTGCAACTCCCCATCGGCGTGGTCAAGGTATTGCTGTCCGACCTGATGGACACCGGCCTGGTGGCCACCCGCCGCCCCATCCCCAGCGCCGAGTTGCCCAAGACCCAACTGCTACAGGAGGTGCTGGATGGACTCGCCCGTCTCTAGCGGCGCCGGCACCGACGTCTACCTGGCCGACTCCGTCAAGGTCGCGGCGAAGATCCTGGTGGTCGGGCACTTCGCCGTCGGCAAGACGACCTTCGTCGGAACCATGTCGGAGATTCGCCCCCTCACCACCGAGGAGACGATGACGCAGGCCGGCGCACACATCGACGACCTGACGGGCGCGGGCCGCAAGACCACCACCACGGTGGCCCTGGACTTCGGCCGACTCACCCTCAGCGACCGACTCGTGCTCTACCTCTTCGGCACGCCCGGGCAGCAGCGTTTCGCCCAGGTGTGGAAGGACATGACGCTCGGCGCGCTCGGCGCCCTGGTCCTGATCGACCCCGAGCGCTTCGACCAATCCTTCGACGTGATCGGCCTGTTGGAGGAGTACGACGTGCCCTACGCCGTCGCCATCAACCGGTTCGACGGCGGCGTCGAACATCCCCTGGAGAAGCTGCGCGCCGCGCTCGACCTGCTGCCGGACACGCCGCTGGTCACCTGCGACGCCCGCGACCGCGCCTCCTCGACGGAGGCCCTGATGGCCCTCGTCCGCTACCTCCAGCTTCGGGCATCCAAGGAACTCGCGTGAACACTGGCCCATACGATCCGCCGGCCCCCTCGTCCGGCGGTCACCCCTCCCCGCCTCCGGGTTGCCCCGCGCACCACGCCGGCGGGGCCGTTCCCCTGTACGACAAGACGTTCTCCGCCGACCCGCGCGCCGTGTACGAAGACCTGCGCCGACAGGGCGTGGCGGCGCCGGTGGAATTGGCGCCCGGCGTCGAGGCGATGCTGGTCACCGACCACGCCGCCGCGCTGCGCGTCCTGCACTCCCCGGAGTTGTTCGCCAAGGACCCCCGACGCTGGCTCGCGCTGGCCGACGGCCGGGTTCCCGAGGACAGCCCGGTCGTGCCGATGATGATGTATCGGCCGAACTGTCTGTTCTCCGACGGCGCCGAGCACCTGCGGCTGCGCCAGGCGGTGACCGACAGCCTCGACCGGATCGACCCGTACCAGTTGCGCCGGTTCGTCGAACGCAGCTCGGACTACCTGGTCGACCAGTGGGCGGGCACCGGCACCGTCGACCTGCTGAACTCCTACGCCAAGACCCTGCCCCTCCTGGTGTTCAGCGAACTCTTCGGCAGCCCGCCCGAGTTGGGCGACCGCCTGGTGGCGGGCATCGCGGGCATCTTCGACGCCGTCGGGGACGCGGACGCGGCCAATCAGATGTTGACCGGAGCCCTGGTCGAACTCGTCGCGCTCAAACGCGAAGAGCCCGGCTCGGACGTCACCTCGTGGCTGATGGCGCACCCCAACCGGCTCACCGACGAGGAGATGATCCACCAACTCGTCATGCTGATGAGCGCCGGCACCGAACCACAGCGCAATCTGATCGCCAACGGACTGCGACTGATCCTCTCCGACGAGCGGTTCTCGGCCAGCCTGTTCGGCGGCGGAGCCTCCGTCGAGGACGCGCTCGACGAGGTGTTGTGGGCCGACCCGCCGATGGCGAACTACGCGGTGCACTATCCGGTGCGGGACGTCGACCTGGCCGGCGTCGCGCTCGGCCGGGGCACCCCGGTGGTGATCAGCTTCGCCGCCGCCAACAGCGATCCCGCACTGTTCGCGAACGGCCGTCGCCCGAGCAACCGTTCGCACCTGGCCTGGAGCGCCGGACCGCACGCGTGCCCGGCCAAGGACTCCGCCTGGCTGATCGCCACCGCCGCGATCGAGAAGCTGCTCAATCGCCTCCCCGACCTCGAACTCGCGGTCCCGGCGGCCGAATTGGACTGGCGTCCCGGCCCCTTCAACCGAGCGCTCACCGCGCTGCCGGCCCGCTTCACGCCGATCGCGCCGCGCCGGGCACCCGCGCCGGCCGACCCGGCGCCCGCACGCCCCGCCACCGCCCCCGAGCGCCCGGACCCCGGTGCGCGCAAGGGCGGCGTGTGGAGCTCGTTCCTGAACTGGTGGCGAGGCCAATAGTCACACCCTGACCCGCCGTGCCAGGCGGGTGACCCATGGCACCCACCACCGGTGCCGGGGTCGGGGGCCGGGTTTGCCCGCCCCCACCCCCGGGCCCCCCGGGCCGGGCGGGGTTACAACAGGGCCCCGAAGCCCCCCCCCACA
>NZ_JBHZAV010000266.1:0-10114 GCF_042754445.1 Embleya sp. NPDC059213 | reverse complement strand
TCATTGGTAGTCTCGTCCGCGATGAGCAGTTATTTTTTTTAAACCAGGGACATCGCGATCATCGCGCGCTGGCGCATGCCGCCGGAGAACTCGTGCGGGTAGTTGTCCATGCGTTTGTCCGGTTGCGGGATGCCCACCCGGTCGAGCATCTCGACCGCACGCCTGCGGGCGGCCTTCTTGTCCACGTCGTGGTGGATCCGGTACGCCTCGACGATCTGTTGGCCGATCGTGTAGTACGGGTGCAGCGCGGACAGCGGATCCTGGAAGATCATCGCCATCTCGCGGCCCCGCAGCCTGCGCACGTGGTCGGGGTCGGCCGACAACAGGTCGATGCCGTCGAGTCGGATCTCGCCGGAGATCCGCGCCTTGCGCCTGCCGTACTGCCCGGCGGTGTGCAGGCCCATGATGCCGAGCGAGGTCACCGACTTGCCGGAGCCCGACTCGCCGACGATGCCGAGGGTCCTGCCCCGCTCCAACTCGAAGCTGAGCCCGTCGACGGACTTGACCAGGCCGTCGTCGGTCGGGAAGTGCACCCTCAGGTCCCGTACTTCCAGGAAGGCGGGCGATGCGGGCGAGGCGTCGGCGGGTTCGTCCGCCGCGGTCGCGCTGTCGCCGAGTTCGCTCACGCGAATGCCGAATTCGGTCATGTGAGCCTCACTCGGGGGTCGATCACGGCGTACAGGACGTCCACCGCGAGGTTGGCCAGCAACACCGACAGGGAGGTGATCAGCACGACGCCCAGGATGATGGGCAGGTCCTGGTTCCTGATGGCGTTCAGCACGGCCTGGCCGAGGCCGGGCAGGTTGAACGTCGACTCGGTGAGGATCGCGCCGCCGATCAGGGCGCCGAGGTCCATGCCCAGCATGGTGAGGATCGGCGTCATGGTGGAGCGCATGGCGTGCTTGCCGATCACGGTCTGTTCCCGCAGGCCCTTGGCCCGCGCGGTGCGGATGTAGTCCTCGCCCAGGACCTCCATCATCGTGGCGCGGGTGATCCGCGCGTACATCGCCGCATAGAGGAAGGCGAGGGTGATCCACGGCAGGATCATGCCGCCGAACCAGCCGCCCGGGCTCCGGCCGAACGGCACGTATTGCGCGTCGAACCATTTCAGCCCGAACGCGAAGGTCGCCAGGGAGAGCATGCCGGTGAAGTAGATGGGCAGGGACACACCCGCGAGGGCGACGACCATCGCGCTGCGGTCCCAGAGGCTGCCGCGCTTGAGCGCGGAGAGCACACCGGCCGCGACACCGAAGACCAGCCACAACACGGCGGCACCGAGCGCGAGCCCCAGGGTCACCGGGAAGCGGTCGGTCAGTACCGGCCAGACGGCCTGTTCGCTCTTGAACGAGTAGCCGAAGCACGGCGCGGAGCAGTGCACGACGTCGCCGCCGGTCGCGTAGGTGCGGCCGGTGAAGATGCCCTTGAAGAATCCCCACGCCTGGAGGTGGACGGGGTCGCTCAGGCCGAGTTTCTCCCGTACCGCCTCGACGGCGGCGGGGTCGGCCTGCTTGCCCACGAAGCTCGCGGCGATGTCGACGCCCGCCCATTTGGGGACGAGGTAGAAGATGCCGAAGACCACCATGATGATGACCACCAGCATCACTGCGGCGGCGAACAGCCGCCTGATAAGGTATGCGAGCACAGCTTTCGGCCTGCCGCGGATCACGGGTGCCGGGGCTTCCCGGCGGCCCGTGATCACGCCGCGCCGGCCTTCACCTGCCTTTCGTGCCGTTGGGCGGGTGTGCCGGAGTTACTTCGAGGGCTTGAGGCCGAGGTTGACGAAGTCGTAGCCGTTGTAGGCGTCGGTCATGTAGACGTTCGTCAGCCGACCGGAGCGCCAGTTCAGGTACTTCTCGTAGGTGAAGGGCAGGTAGTAGCCGCCCTCCATCACCTTGTGGTTGATCTGCGTGGCCATCCGGGCCTTGGTGCCCTCGTCGAGTTCCTTGGCGTAGGCGTCGAACAGTTCGTCGATCGCCGGGTCCTTGATCAGGGCGTAGTTGTTGTTGGCGCTCTCCAGGACGTACTTGCCGTCCCACAGCGGCCGACCGAAGCCCTGGACGGAGGGGAAGTCCGCGGCCCAGCCGTCGATGACGATGCCGTAGCCCTTCTTCTCCACGTTGGCGGGGCTGCCGACGATGCCCGAGGTCTGTGCGCCGTCGTACTGGTCGATCTGCGCGTTGATGCCGATCTTCTTCAACGACGCCTGCAGGGACTGGGCGGTGGCCACCTCGACCGGCTTGTTGTTGCGGACGGCGATGGTGGTGTCGAAGCCGTTCGGCTTGCCGCAGGCGGCCAGCTCCTCCTTCGCCTTGGCGATGTTTCCGCTCTTGTCGGCGCCGGCGATGGCGTACGGGTCGTACTTCTGGCCCTCGTTGCCCGGGATCGACCCGGGCAGCATGTTGGTTCCGATGTCACCGCCGGCCACCGGGCCACCGCGCGCGGTCTGCAGGGACACGTGGTCGGCCCCGTGGATGACCGCCTTGCGACAGTGCTCGTTGTCGAACGGCTTCACGTTCTGCGGGAAGGCCGCGTAACGGACGTAGCCGGAGACGGGATTGTCCAGGTTGCCCTTGTGCTGCTTCAGGGCGGTCTGGCGGCCCTGCGGCGACAGCCCGGTCTGGCTGAGGTCCAGGTCGTAGTCGCCGGCGATCAGTCGCTGGTCCAGGTCGTTGGCGTTGGAGAAGAAGGTGACGGCGACGGTGTCCGGGTAGGCCTTGCGGACCGGGTCCGAGGCTTCCTTCCACTGGGTGTTGCGGACCAGTTCCAGGCTCTTGCCCGGCTCGTACGACTCGAACTTGTACGGGCCACTGGAAAACGGATGCAGGCCGTACTTGGACTTGGTGTCCTTGTCCTGGCGTACCGGTGAGGCGGACGGCATCGCGAGCATCTGTGGGAAGTCGCTGTTGGGCTGCGGCAGACGGAAGACGATCGTCGTGTCGTCGGGTGTCTCGATCGCCTTCAGGCCCAGCTTGTCGGCGGATTCGTCCTGGTAGGGGCCCGGGTACGCGCCGTCGGGGTCGAGGATGTCCTTGAGGTAGACGGGACCGCCGGACAGTACGTCCTGCGCCCACTGGCGCTCGATGCCGTACTTGACGTCCTTGGCGGTGATCGGTCTGCCGTCCTCCCAGGTGCTCCCGGCGCGCAGGGTGAACGTGTAGGTCCTGCCGCCGTCCGTGACCTTGCCCAGGTCGGTGGCGAGGTCGGGTTGCAGTCCGGCGCCCGCCTTGCCCGGCTCGGTCTTGTAGGTGACCAACTGGCGGCTGTAGTACCGCATGAAGTTCCAGGCGAAGCCGTAGTAGCTGCGCGTGGTGTCCCACGAGTCGCCGTCCTGGGCGCCGGCGAACTTCAGGGTGCCGCCCTTGGTGGCAGCGGCGTTCACGACCTTGTTGTTGGCCGCGTCGTAGCCGGCCTCGCTCGTGGAGTCGCTGCCGCCGCCGCACGCCGCCGTGGTCAGCAGCCCTGCGACCACGGCCGCGGCGGCCAGTGCCTGCTTGCGCCGCGCAGAGGCGCGTTGGGTAGTCACGATCTCGGATCCTCCGGATTCGATGAGAATTCTCGGGTGAAGTGCCTTGATTGGTAAGGCAGTTCAGCGAGAGCCCTTGGGGTCGAGCGCGTCGCGCACGCCGTCGCCGAACAGGTTGAAGGCAAGGACGGTGATGAAGATGGCCAGGCCCGGAACGATCATGTACATCGGATCCGAGTCGTAATAGTCGATCGCGTTCGAGAGCATCTGGCCCCACGAGGCGGTGGGCGGCTTGACGCCCACGCCCAGGAAGCTGAGCGCGGCCTCGGTCAGGATGTTCGTGGGAATCATCATCGTGGTGTAGACGACGATCGGGGCGACGAGATTCGGCAGCAGTTCCTTGAACAGGATGTGGAACCGCCCGGCGCCCAGCGAGCGGGCGGCCTCGACGTACTCGCGTTCGCGCAGCGAAAGCGTCTGGCCGCGCACCACGCGCCCGATGTAGGGCCAGCCGAAGAAGCCGATGACCAGGATCATCACGAACACGCGGACGCTCGAACCGGTCATGCCCAGCAGGTCGTTCGGCATCACCGAGACCAGCGCGATGATGAACAGCAGTTGAGGGAACGCGAGCAGACCGTCCATCACGCGACTGATCGCGGCGTCCACCCAGCCGCCGAAGAAGCCCGCCAGAATGCCGAGGATCGTCCCCAGGACGACCGCCACCAGGGCGGACAGGAAGCCGACGAGCAGCGAGATCCGGGCGCCGTACAGGATCCGGGCGAAGACGTCCCGGCCGTTGACCGGTTCGACGCCCAGCAGATGGTCGCCGCTGATGCCGCCCAGCGACCCCTTGGGGGTGCCGAACAGCGCGTCGATCGTGTCCTCGTGGAAGGCGTCCGGATCCTGTCCGACGAGGTTCGTGATCACGGGCGCGAGCAGCGCGATCACGACGAGCGCGAGGATGACGCCGCCGCCCGCCAGCGCCAACCGGTCCCGCTTGAGCCGCTCCCAGGCGATCCGCCCCAGCGAACGGCCCTGTACCGACTTGGTGTTGCCGTCGACTGCCGCCGATTCCCCGGCCGCGCTCGGGGCTGCTTCCGCGCTCGGGGGCGCTTTCGCGGTCGGCTCGTGCAATGGTGCCGTCATCTGACAGGGATCCCTCTCAACCGGCGCTGGTCGGAACGTATTTGCCGCTGTGGCGGCGTCTTCACGGGATGGGCTGCAAGGGCGGACACCCCTGTGCTCGGAAGTCCTCAACGCTTCGGCGCCGCGCCGCCGGGCCGAGGAGCGGGAGAAGTCCCGAGCAAGCCGGACCGGGGGATCCGGCCCGCATGGACACGCACGGGGTGCCGGACGACCACGCCGCTCACCGAAGCTCGGCTCCGGGCGACGGCCGCTCGCTTGCTGGATTGTGCATGCGGACAGCGTGGTCCCTGGCTCGTCCGGGTACATGCGGTACGCGTCCAGAGATTCTCCGGATGCTTTGTACGACTGGCCAAAAAGCCGAGGAGGCGCGGTGCCGGAACCCGTACCGGTCACGTCTCGTGCACGCCCGGTGCCTCGCCGGGCACGGGCACGGTTGTTCCGGCGTACAAAGCAGCGGGCACATCCTCGTAATCTGAGATAAAGCCGCCGCAACCTTGACGCTTTTAACCTGCGGAGGTGATCAGCCACATGACGACACCTCCCGCCAGGAGCCTTGGCCGGGTGCTCGAGGACTTCGGCTCCACCCACCTCGACCTGCTCTACGGCGATGTCGAGGGGACGGCGGAGATCGGTGGCGTCGGCATCCACGATCCACACGACGAACAGCGGCATCCGCCGCACGCCATCGTGCTCGGCGTCGGCGTGCACGGCGCCGACGAGATCGTCGAGCTGCTGCGCCGGCTCGCGGACGACCACGCGGCGGCACTGGTGGTGCGGGAGACCATCGAGCCCGCGGCCGAGTTGGCACAGGTCGCGGCCGAGACCGGGGTGGCCCTGCTGGCCTTGACCCGAGGCGTGTCCTGGGCCGAACTGGCGGCGATGTTCCGCACGTTCCTGTCCGACGGAGACAACGACGAGGCGCAGACCCACACCCTGGGCGGGGTCCCGTCCGGGGACTTGTTCGCACTGGCGAACGCGATCGCGCCGCTGTTGGACGCCCCCATCACCATCGAGGACCACCGCTCCAGGATCCTCGCCTTCTCCGGTCGGCAGGACGAGGCGGATTCGGCGCGGGTGGAGAGCATCCTGGCCCGGCAGGTGCCCGAGCGCTACCTGCGCATGCACGAGAAGCGCGGCGTCTTCAGGGACCTGTACCGCAGCGACGCCCTGGTGTACGTGCCCGCGCCGACGTTCGGCGACGAGGTGGCACTGCCGCGGGTCGCGGTCGCCGTGCGCGCCGGTGACGAGTTCCTCGGATCCGTCTGGGCGGCACTGCGCAAGCCCCTCACCCCGGAGCGGGAGCAGGCGTTTCTGGAGTCGGCCAAGCTCGTCGCCCTGCACATGCTTCGTTTCCGTGCGGGTGCCGATGCGGAGAACCGGCTGCGTGCCGACCTGGTCACGACCGCGCTGGAAGGCGGCGTGGCGGCGATCAGAGCGCTCCGCCGGCTCGGCCCGGGCGGCGGGCCGATGTTGGTCATGGCCATGGGTCTGGCTCCCGGCCGGGGCGCCGACCATGCCCACGTCACGGCCGAGCGGCAGCGGCTGGCCGGCGCGCTGGGCGTGCATCTGACCGCCGTGCAGCCGCGTTCCGCCGTGGCCCTGCTGGGCGAGGTGGTGTACGCGCTGTTCCCGGTGGCGGGCGATCCGGCGCACGCTCGCGAACGTGCCGTGTTGGTGGCGGCGAACTTCGTCCGGCGCACCGGGGAGCGGGCCGGCGCCGTCATCGCGGTCGGGTCGGTGGCCGGCGAACCGGTCGACCTGGCCCACTCCCGGGCCGACGCCGACCGGGTGCTGCGGGTGCTTACCAGTGGCCGGACGTCCCGGCGTGTCGCGTCGATCGCCGATGTGTACGTCGACGCGCTCCTGCTGGAGATGCGCGACTTCACCATCGGCAACCGCGACGAACTCTTCGGCCCGCTCGCCCGGCTGGCGGCGTACGACGCCAAGCACAACGCCCAGCTCGTGGACATGCTCCGGGCGTGGCTGGACGCCTTCGGGGACGTGATGGTGGCCGCGGCGAGCGTGTTCGTGCATCCCAACACGTTTCGCTACCGGATCCGCCGGGTGGCCGAGGTGGGTCGGATGGACCTGCAGGATCCGGCCGAACGCTTCGCCATGATGCTTCAGTTGCGGCTGATGGACCTGGGCGTGCAGGCCGGGGAGGGGGCCTTTGCCGCGCTGCCCGACGCTCGATCGGCCGACTGCCCTCGGGAGGATTCGGAGGCGCATGTGCCGTGGCACGGGCACACCCCGCTGCGGGCCGTGGAAGGTGTTCGAGGTGTGGACGGCGACTGTTCGCCGTCGCGTCCGCTTCGTCCGCGCGGCATGTCGGTCTGAACAGGCGCGTCGCGTCGCATTGCACCGCATCGCCGAGTCGTCCACGCGTCCGGGCGTCGATCCATTGGTTCGGTCCGGGCGGTGGGCGTGTGCTGCCGTCGTGGTATCGCCGTCGTACCGCCGGGGGGCAGCGCCGCCCGCGTTTCGGTCCGGGGCACGAATCGGCGGCGCAGGTTGTCACCGCGCTACCAACTCGGCCCCGGGCCGCGTGGCTAGCGTGACCCTCAGCCCACCCCGGAGGTCTCCCGACCGTGCCGCACGATCATCGGCGCCTGCGCCCGCAGGCGGCCCGCGCCCGGCCCGTGGCCCACCCGGATCCCGTCGGAGGCACTGTGATGAACGAATCCACGATCCGCGAACTGCACATGATGGAGGACTTCGATGCCGCCAGCCTGCTCTATGCCGACATCTGGGGTTCCCGGCCCGGCAGTTCACCCATCTCCGCCGAGGTCATGCGGGCGCTCGCCCACGCCGGCAACTACGTGGCCGGAGCCTACGAGGACGGACGCCTGGTAGGGGCGTCGGTCGCCTTCTTCGGCGAACCCATCGGTACCAGCCTGCACTCGCACATCACCGGCGCCGTGGTCGGGCGCGGCGTGGGCCTGGCCCTCAAGATGCACCAGCGGGAGTGGGCGCTCGCCCACCGACTGAGCCGGATCACCTGGACCTACGACCCGCTCATCCGCCGCAACGCCTACTTCAACCTGACCAAACTCGGCGCTCGGCCGGAGGAGTACCTGAGGTCCTTCTACGGCGCGATGCACGACGTCATCAACGGCGGCGACGAGTCCGACCGGGTCCTGGTCGCCTGGGATCTCACCGCGCCCGCCCCGCCCGGGGCGATCGAACTGCCCGCCGGCGCCGAGCACAGCGTCCGCAATGACCGAGGCCGTCCGGAGACCGCCGCGACGGACGCCGAGACCGTACTCATCGACCTCCCCGACGACATCGAGGCGTTGCGCCTCGCCGATCCCGGCGCCGCCCGGGCCTGGCGGCTGGCCGTACGGGAAAGCCTGGGCGGCCTGCTCGCCGAGGGCGCCCGGGTCGTCGGTTTCCACGAACGCCGCCGCTACGTGGTGCAACGCCCCACGACCACAACCTCTGCCTGACCACCCGTTCTTGAGGAGCCACCAGTCGTGAAGACGAAGATTTCCGGTGTCGAGCTGCGTCGGATCGCGATGCCGCTCGTCTCCCCGTTCCGTACCTCCTTCGGCGTGGAGACCCGCCGCGATGTGCTGCTGGTCCGCGTCGTCACCGCCGACCACGAGGGTTGGGCCGAGTGCGGGGCCATGTCCGAGCCGCGTTATTCCTCCGAGTACGTCGACAGCGCCCAGTACGTACTGCGCAGGTTCCTCATCCCCGCCTTGCCGGAGGACGGCCTGGACGTGCACGCGGTGGGCCGGGTGCTACAGCCCTACACCGGCCACCGGATGGCGAAGTCCGCGCTCGAGACAGCGGTGCTGGATGCCCAACTGCGCTGTGCCGACGAGTCGTTCGGCTCCTACCTGGGTGCCGCCCGGGACCGGGTCCCCTGCGGTGTCTCGGTCGGGATCATGGACTCCGTGCCCGAACTCCTCGACGCGGTGGCGGGGTACATCGCCGAGGGCTACGTCCGGATCAAGCTGAAGATCGAGCCCGGCTGGGACCTCGGCCCGGTACGCGCCGTGCGCGAGCGCTTCGGTGACGATCTGGTCCTACAGGTCGACGCCAACGCCGCCTATACGCTGTCGGACGTCCAACAACTTGCCGGGCTCGACGACTTCGGACTGCAACTGATCGAACAGCCGCTGGCCAAGGACGACATGGTCCAGCACGCCGAACTGGCCAAGCTGCTGCGCACCCCGATCTGCCTGGACGAATCCATCAAGTCCGCCGCCGACGCCGCGGCGGCCATCTCCCTCGGCGCCTGCTCCGTGATCAACATCAAGCCGGGCCGCGTCGGCGGCTACCTCGAAGCCCGCCGCATCCACGACATCGCGCGTGCCCACGGCATCCCGGTCTGGTGCGGCGGGATGCTGGAGACCGGCATCGGCCGCGCCGCCAACGTGGCCCTGGCCGCACTGCCCGGCTTCACCCTCGCCGGCGACACGTCCGGCTCCAGCCGGTACTTCGCTACCGACATCACCGAGCCGTTCGTCCTCTCCGACGGACACCTCGACGTCCCCACCGGCCCCGGTCTGGGCGTCGAGCCCCTCGCCGACCTTCTCCAGGAGGTGACCGTCTCGAGCGAATGGATAGCGATGTAGCGCGGCGGCACGGCGGGGCGGATCACGGCTTCGCAACGTCGGACGAGGCGGGCCCTCTTGAGTGTTGCCACCGGCCGGGCCACGCTGTGGATACTCGCGCGGGGATGTCCGGTGACGATTTCCCCGTCGACTTCGTCGTCCGAAGTGAGGATCGGGGATCGGGAAATGCACATTCCACCCGCGGGGTCGTCTCCATCCCCTTCCTGCCGGTGCTCTTCGTCGGAACGCGAGGACGACGCGCGGAACCACGCGCGAAGGATGGGCATCGGGCGATCCATGGTGGTGCAGGAGCTGGGCCGGGACGACGACACCGATGACGGGATCGGCGCCGACATCGAGGACGTGATCGGCCACGGGATGGTGGACGACGAAACGGACGAAGTCGTGGACGTCGTCCTGCTGTGGTGGCGGGCAGGCGACGGCGACCTGGCGGACGAACTCACGGGTGTGGTGGCGCCCCTCGCCGACCCGGGTGTGATCTGGGTCCTCACGCCGACGACGGGCCGGCCCGGTCACGTCGATCGCACCGAGATCGCCGAAGAGGCGAACGCGGCCGGCCTGTCCTGCACCGGTGCCATCACCCTCGGGGCATGGTCCGGCAACCGTCTCGTCCGACCCGAGGCGCCCGCCGAGTAGCGCGGACCCGGCCGACCCGGCCCCGGCCCACCCTGTGCACCCTGTTCGGCGCCCCGACGGGCGACGAGTGGTCTTTGGCGCGGGCTGCGGTACGGGATCGGTCGGGCCGGGTGAAGTCGGCCCGGGCGGCACGGTTTCCGCGAATGTTCGCAACCTTCGCGCCTTCTCGATGTCGACTGCCGGGAGCTTCCGTGGCGGGTGTCGCGTGTGTTTGGCTGGCCCGGGGCTCTGCCCCGAGCCGTTCGCTTCGCGGTGCCGGGGTGCGGGCGGGTGTGGATGCCGG
>NZ_JBHZAV010000265.1:0-10163 GCF_042754445.1 Embleya sp. NPDC059213 | reverse complement strand
CCCCGCCGGCCGCGGCGGCGCACCACCCGCCACCCGCCCCGGGTGCACGGCGAGTTGCCGGCGGGTTCCGGCCGAATCGCGGACCCGGTGGTCGATGCCGCCGATCGCCACCGGCGGATCCGCCGTGGTGCACCCGGCCGGGTACTCCACCCCGCCGACCGCGTCGCGCCAAGTCCCGCTCCACGCCGCGCAGATGGGCTGCCCGGCCGGACCCGGCGGCGGCGGCGTGCGGTCGGGTGGGATAGCGTCGCGCGTATGTCCGAAGCCCCGAGGATTCGTCCCTGCCTTCCCGTCGACGCGGACGCCGCCGTCGACGTCTGGTCCCGGGCGAGCCGCATCGCGCATCCGTTCATCCCGAACGAAGGCGCGGGTGAGCGCGAGCGGGAGATGCGCGAGACCTACCTCGTGCACGCCGACAATTGGGTCGCCGAGGCCGACGGTCGGGTGGTCGGGCTGCTCGGGCTCATCCTCGGCGAGATCGACGGCGTGGTCTGCGGTGAGATCGGCGGCCTGTTCGTGGCGCCCGAGGCCCAGGGCACCGGCGTGGGCCGGCTGCTCGTCGAACACGCGGCGACGCTGCACAGCGCGTTGACGCTGGACGTGTACGAGAAGAACAGCCGGGCGCGCCGCTTCTACGCCCACGTCGGTTTCACCGAACACAGCCGTCGCGCCGACGCGGCCCACGACGAGATCCTGCTCAAACTCGTTCGCCCGACGCCACCCGGCTGAGCGGGGCTCGCCGGACGACGGGCGCCGGTGTGCCGGCCCGACTCCCGCGCTACGGGCCGTAGTCCCGGCCGACGACGAGGGGTTGCCCGGCCGAATCGGCGACGGCCAGGTCCCGTCCGGCTTCGATCCGGCCGTGCACCGTGTACTGGTAGCAGGGAAACCGGATGCAGACGACCGGGTGACGGACGCCGTACAACACCGGAAACCCGGTGCGGTTGGCGATCGAGAGCGCCGGGCCGGTGACGGTGTATCCGGCGTCGCCGTGCTCCTCGATGTCCCGCGCGGGCACCACGGTTCGCGTCCCGGTGAGGTCGTGGCCACTGTGGACACACAGACTGGCCGCCGGGCACGACTCCGGGTCGACGGCGTCCGCGCAGGCGGTCGGGGCGAGGGCCAACACGCCCACGAGCAGGCCGGCTGCCGCCGCGGCACCGGTGCCCGATGTGCACATCACGCGAGTGTCCTCACTCTCGATGACCCGGCGGACGAAATGCCGGACCGGGCATGATCCTTGCGGCCGGTGACGCAGAGGCCGATCATGGTCGGGCCGCCGATGCCGCCGACTCGGGCGAGCCGTTGCGGGGAGTCGGCGAATTGGGTGCGGGCGCCGACCGCGACCGGCCCCGCACGCAGTCGCCCGTGATGAGGTCGAACACCGGTCCCGGCACCGGTATTTGGGCCGTCGCCCACCCCTGCTCGCGGTCGACCAGCCGGTCCATGGACACCATCCGGCCGGAGAACACGGTGATCGGGCAACCTCGCCATCGTTTTCCGCCCGCTGCTCAGTCGGCGGTCAGCCGCAGGACCAGGTTGGCCCGATCGATGGCCTCCAGGACGGGGGCGGGGGCGACCTCGGCCGCGCGAGCCGCCTCGGCGAGCGCGTCGGGATCGGACCGGGCCAGGTCGGCCACCGTGCGGTCGCCGAGCAGGTCGGCCAGCCGCGCGGTCCGGGAGACGCCGAGCAGGTGGCGCGCGGGCATGCCCCGGACCTCCGCAGGCCCGCCGGCGGCCAGGATCTCCCGGGTGTGGGTCGAGGCGAAGGCGTGCGCGAGGGCCTGGCGGGTGACCTCGGTCCAACCCACGGCCTCCCGGCCGTCACCGGGTTGCCCGCAGTAGAACCCGAACCCGCCGAACGAGGCGGTGAATCGACGGTTGCGCAGTTGGTCCACGCTCGGCGTCCCGTCGGCGGCGACGGTGAAGTCGGCCAGCACCACCCAGGGTTGACTCGGACACGGCGGACACGGGCGGGTGCCGGTCTCGTTGATCCGGGACGAACAACCGGTGGTCTCGCCACGCGGGTCGTCCTCGCCGTGCACGTATACCTCGGGCAGCGTGTCCAGCACGCCGAGCCGAAAGCCCTCGCGGACCCGGCTGTACTCGCACGCGGTGTCCTCGCAGCCGCAGCCGGCCGCCGCCACCGGCACCGTCAGGCATTCGTCGTAGCGCACCGCGAGGTAGTACGTCCGGCCGGGGTCGCGCCGCTCGCGCACCGGCGCACACCACGGGTCGGCCGGCGGCGGGCACCCGTCGGTGCCGCCCGGCAACGCGTCGCGCACGTCCACCCTGACCCGGTGGTCGACCACGATCTCGTCCCCGTACGGGCCCAGCACATAGCCGGGCGAGACGTCCAGCAGCCAGGGCAACCGGCCGCCGTCGCCGAAACCGACCGCGCGCACACCCACCCCGCACACCACGCCCCACCCGTGCAGCACCCGGTTGTGCCGGCGCATCCGGTCCAGCAGCCAGACGCCGGTCTGGGCCAGATCCTCGGGGCCGACGAGTTGACCGCCGAACCAGCGCGGGCGCAGCCGCCCGCCGGCACTCCCGGCCAGGCAGTCGCCGCACCCGCAGGACGCGGAGCCGCCTCCCCCGCCGCCGCCCCCGTCACAGCCGCATCCGCAGCCGCCTTGCCCGGCCACCGCAATGGGCCGGATCGTCTTCTCGTGCCCGCTCAACGTCCCTCAACTCCTCGATGTGCGTCGTCTCGATGGCGCCGCGCGCCCGAACTCCCGGGCCGCCGGGCCGCTCCGGGCGCTCCCGGGCGCGGGCGCCGTGCGGCGCCCGGGTCGGCGGTCACTGCGGTGCCACCTCGAACGCGAGGTGCACGAACCCGCCGGGGTCGCCGTCGAACAGGTCGACCGCGACGCTCGACCGGGCGCCGAGCGCGGCGATCCGCGGCGCCGGCGACAGGCTCTGCTGCCCGGACCAGATCGAGAAGAGCGTGTGGTTGTCCAGCCCGGTCCCCACGAAGACCGCGTCCAGCGGCAGGGTCGGCTCGTCCGCGCCCACCGGCGGCACCGCGCTCGCCGTCGACGAGCGCACCTGGAGCAGGAACACCGCGGCCGGTTCGCCGGCGGAGGGCAGCCGCGCCCCCTCCGCCTCGAATGTGTACGTCACCGACTCCGCCTCCGGATCCGCGTCGGACCCCCGCCGCGCCCCGGATCCCAGCTCCAGGCGGCGGAAGCCGGCGAGCCGATCCCCATCGCGCAGCGCCTGGAACAGGCGGACCCAGCCGTCCGGTTCGGCCGTCGCGGCGTCGGCGAGCGCCCGATCCACCGTGAGTTCGACGTGCGGGGCGCGGGCGAACCGGGTCAGGTCCGGGTGCAGCGGCCCGGCGGCGTCCAGGCGCGATCCGCCCTGCGGCCACACCCGCAGCAGGCGCGGGCCGGTCGCGACCCTCGCGGTCGGCGGGGGCGGTGGCGCGAACACGTGCAACTCGCCGCCCTGCGTGCCGTTCCCGGTCGGGAACGGCGGCACCGCGGCGAGCGGCGCCCGGTCGATCAGCGCGGCCAGGCCGGTGTCCTTGGCGTTGCCGGGGGCCATCGCCCACAGCGTGTTGCGGTCCTCGGCGGTGAGCCCGGTGCCCACCAGATCGGGGTCCACGGCCAGGCCGTCCGGATCCTGTGCCTTCGGCGGCCCGGAGACCGCCACCCGGGAGCCGACCACGAACACGGTCTGGGTGAGCAGCCCGTTGCCGTCGAGTTCGACGGTGTACGCCGCGCCCTCGCCGCCGGGCGGCACGGTGACCCGGGTGAGGGCGCCGGCGGCCCGGGTCAACTTCAGCCGGCGCGCCCCGGTGTGGTCGAGCTGCCACAGGCCCAGCCACGGATTCGGCGCGTCGAACGCCGCGTCGACCAGTTGGCGATCGAAGGCGATCTCCAACCGCTTGTCGGCCACGAACGCTCGCCACGTGGCGGGCGTCGCGCCGGCGCCGACCTGCGGCCACAGCGCGGTGATCCGAGGCGGGAGGGTGCGGCCGGCGCAACACGCGTCCACCCGCCCGGCCAGGCACATCAGCAGGTCGAACAACACCCGGTTGGAGTACACGACCGGCCGCGCGGTCACCGCGTCCAGATCCGGCGCGCCCTCCGGGGAGTAGGTCACCGTGGCCAGGACCAGGCAGTCGTCGTCGCACCCGCACTCGTGCTCGACCGTGTCCGCGACCTGCTCGCGCCGATCGAAGTGCGCGCCGGGCCGGGCGGGGAAGATCGCCGCGCACTGCTCCTCGCTCAGCCCGACCTCGTCCGGCTCGCCCGCGGTGATCCGGATCAGGAAGCGCTCCAGGGTGAGCGAGGGCACACACTCCTCGCGCACCTCGCAGTCCACCACCGGCGTGCGGACGAACTCGCTCCCGCACTCGTGCCGACACAGCCGCACCGCGACGGTGCCGTCCCGAACCGGTTGGCCGTGCGGTGCGCCGGCGCAGTCGGTGGGTTGGTACGGCTCCTCGATCCGCACCGGGCGATCCACCACGATCAGCCGGCCGTGCCCGTCCACCGCCGCGCCGGGGAAGACGGTCACCGTGCCGTCCTCCTGCAACTCCGCGTCCAGGCCGCACAACACGCCGGGGCCCAGGCCCAGCCGGGCCAGCGTGGCGGCGGTCTGTCGGTGGTAGTCCTGTTCGAGGTTCCAGTGCCGGACGTCCATCAGCTTGCCCGGGTAGAACCGGTTGCGTACCGGCGGCGCGGGAGCCCCGTCCGCACCTGCGTCGCAGCCGCATCCCGTGTCCGCCGCGTGGTCCTGACGGTGCTGACTCACTTGTGCTCAACCCCTTGGAGATGGTCGGGTGGTCGACCCGCGACCGCCTGGTGTGGGAAGCGTCGTGTCGAGCCGTGTCTCGACGGGACCGCCGACGTGCGCCGGGGCCGGTCCGGGCAACCGGATCGCGGTGCCGAGCGCGGGGCCGGCACCCGCGGCCCAGTCCGGCGGCGGGCCGGCCACGTGGGTGTCGATGCCGACCCGTCCCGGGATCGCGCCGTGCCGTTCGACCCGCACCCGGGCGAACACGTGTGCCGGGCGCTCCCGTTCCACCACGCGGGCGATCTCGGGCAGCGCGTCGGCGTGGGTCGGCGGGACGTGCACGCACACCCGGTGCGCGAACGCGGTGTACAGCGGCAGTCCTCGGTCCTGCGCGGGGACCAGGTGGGCGCCGTCGAGCACGGCCGTGGCGTCGAGCACCGGCGGCCCCGGATCCGCGACGTGCACCGCGGTGTCCCGGCCGAGGCCGCCGCTGCCCAACCGCCAGACGCCGGCCGCCGACAGCGGTTCGGACAACCGCACGGTGACGCCGGTCTCCCGGGCGACCGCCTCGATCAGCCCGGCGGGCGTGCCGCGGCGACCGTGCGCGGCGTACGCGCCGGCGATGTCCGCGCGGCGGGCGGCCGGGTCGGCGGGGCGCGACGGCGCGGCGTCCACCCAGCGGGCCAGCCGGTCCAGCCACGGGTCGTCCGGGCGGTCCGGGGCGGAGCCGGGGTCGAGCGAGGCGGGCAGTTCCTCCAACTCGCGCACCGACGCGTCGTGCGCGCCGGCGAGCAGGCCCAGCAGTCGGCCCAGCGTGCCCGAGCCGTCGTCGTCGCCGGTGTACGCGGCGGGCAGCGCGTCCAGCAGGCCCCGGCCCACGTGTTCGACCCGCACGTCGTCCACGCGCGGGGTGCCGCGTCCGTCGCCGAGCAGTTCGACCGCGATCCACAACCGGGCCCCGGACGGGGCGGGGCCGACCAGTACGCGTACGTCCAGGCCCGGCAACGGGCCGGCCCGCCAACGGCCCGGGGCGGTCGGCACCGGCGCGTCGTCCGGATCCGCGCTCGCCGGATCGGGCGGATCGGGCGGGGCGCCGGCGGGCGCGAGCATGGTCCACAACCGTACGTGCGTGCCGGGCGGCGCGGGTTCGGCGAGCAACACCCGGACGCGGTCCCAGTGTTCGATGCCGGGCGGCTCGATCGGCGCGGGCAGCACGACGACGCCGCGGGTACCGGTACGCCGCGGGCCCAGTCGGGCGATCCCGCCGGGGCCGGCCACGAACACCCGCCCGCGTCGGTCGACGGCGATCCCGGCGAGGTCGCCGGCGGCCACCAGCCGGGCCGGCGCGCCGTCGTCCGGGACCAGCACGACCCCCGGTCCGGGTCGCTGCCGGGCGCCGCCGGCCACGAGCACCCCCTCGGGCACCCGGACCGCGGCCAGGCCGCCGACCCGCTCCCGGGCCGCGCGCAGCACCGGATCCTCGGCGGGCGGCGGGTCGGTCCACGGGGCGAGGTACTCGCCGGTGTCGGCGCGCACGACCACACCCCGCGCCCGGTCCGGCTCGTCCCCCACCACCAACAGCCGCCCGCCGTCCAGCAGCCACAACCCGCGCGGCCGACGCGGCGCCGCCGGATCGCCGGTCGCCACGTCCAAACAGCCCAGCACGCACACCACGTGGTCGCAGCCGTCCACCCGCAACACCCGGCCGTGCCCCGGATCGGCGACCACGATCGTGCCGTCGGCCGCGACCACCAGCCCCAACGGCCCACCCGCCGGATCGAGATCGGCGCTCGCGATCGGTTCCAGGGCCGCCGTACCCGGGCTCAGTACCACCCGCTCGCCGTCCGCGTACACCCCCTCGAAGCGGGCTCCGGGCCAGCGCCCCAGCGCGTTGACCCAGCGGTAGCCGGCCACGCCGCTCACGCCCCCTCCACCCCCATCCACGCGATGTGCCAACCCAGTTCGCTCCGCACCAGGTTCGGCGTCTCCAGGTCCGCGAGTACCGCGGCCGGATTGAGCGGCAACGTCGTGGTGCCCCCGACGACACCGCCGATCCGCCCGGCGGGCAGCGGCACCAGCACGGTCAGCCGCCCCGGCTCCGCGTCGGCCACATACGGCGTGCCGTCGAGCACGCACGCCTGACCACCGGGCGCGGCGGACGCACTCAACTCCCGGTCGCCATCCAGCCGGACCGTGTAGGCGGGCGTGTCCCCGAACCCCGCCGCAGCGGTGTCCACCACCGTGCGCAGCCCGATCACCACCCCCGAGGCCGAGTCCTGGACGGCCGTCCACACGGTGCCGAACGCACTCGTCGCACCCGTGGCCACGTACGGCGTCGGCAGCACCGCCAGCACCCGGCGCCCGGCCGGATCGGGCGGCGCGGTCAGCGCGCAGCCGCGCACCGCCACCGTCGCGAGCAACACGTCCAGCCCTTCGCGCAGTTCGGCCGGCGTCCGCCACGCGGCCGTCGGGCCGTCGGCGAACCGCACCGCCCCGACCACCCCGCAGGCGCCGGCCCGGGTGCGCACATCCGCCTCGTCGTCCTCGGTCCAGCGCAACGTCAGGCAGAACACCACGTCGCCGCCGTCCGGCCCGGCGGCCACCGCCGGCACGTCCAACTCGGCGCCGTCGGACAGGATCAGATCCCGGCCGAACGCGTCCAGCGCGTAGCCCGCACCGATCGCGACCCGCTTGGCGCCCCGGGCACCGGTGACCTCCAGACCGAGCGCCACACCCCACCCGTGCAGCACCCGGTTGTGCAACCAGCGCCGCGAACGCTCCACCGCGACCGCGTCGTTCAGGTCGGCGGCGGCGAGCACTTGGCCGCCGAAGAAGGTCGGGCGATGGGTCGGCGGCAGCGCCGCGCCACTCGTGGTCGGGCCGGTCATGCGGACGTTCCCCTCACTCGTGGACCCGGCCGAACGCCGGGCGGATCACCGGCACGGCCCTCGACCGCCGCCGGACCGCGAAGTCCGCGCGGCACGTATACCACCGGCCGGGTACACGGCACCGGGCACGGCGGGTCGGCCGGCCCGGACAGTGCCGGGACCGGTCGCGCGCCGAGCACGGCCGTCCAGGCGAACGCGATCGGCACGGCCGAGACCTTCGGCTGCTCGTCGACGTCGCCGGACTCGGGCAGCGCGTGCCGCACGACGACGCGGAAACCGGTCCGGTCGACCTCCGCGACCTGCACGGTGCTGCCGCCGGTCCCGGCCGGCGACGGCCCCTCGGCGGTGACGAAGACCTGTGGCACGTCGGCGAACGCCCGCGCGAAGTCGACCCGCGCCGACCACTGCGCGCGCGAGCCCTCGGCCGCGATCGCACCCCGGGCCGCCCGCCCCGCGAGCACCACGGTCGGACCGGGTCGGTGCGCGCTGCGCCGGGCCCCGTCGCCGACCTGCAACCGGCCGGTGTCGGTGCGGTACACCGCGAGCGGCACGTCCCCCGGCCCGGCGACACCACCGGGCTCCACCAGGCACGCCCGCCCCCGCGGCCCACCCCGCTCGGGACGCAACACCACCGACACCGGCCCGGACCCCGCGACCGACACCGAGACCACGTCATCGGCACCGAGCACCACCAACTCCCCGGCACGCGTGAGCGCCACGCCGGGTTCGACCAGCACCCGCCCGTCACCGATCGCCCACACTTCGAGCCCCACCGCGACACCCCACGTGCGATGCGCGGCGCGGGTGTGCCGAGCCAGGACCGTCGCCTCGTTCGCGGTGAGGTCACGCACATCGGCGGCCCCCAACCGCACCCCGGACTCCTCGACCACCCGATCCGCGACCCCGGTCATCGACCCACCTCCGCGCGGGCGGTACGCACCGTGTGGGTGCCGGGGACCACGAGCGCGGTCGGTGGCACGCACAGGCCGGCGCAGCCCGGGGGGCCGTCGTCGGCGCGCAGTGCGAGGGCGGTGACGTGGTCCACGCCGGGGGCCTCGTCCAGCACGCGCAGCACCTCGCTGCGGTGTACGTCGCGGCCGAACGGCCAACCGGTGCCGTGTGGTCCGCCGGTGATCGGGTGCAGGAACGTGTCCAGCGCGGCCCGGACCGCTGCGGTCGTCGCGCCCGGATCGGCGCCCGGGAGCAGCGCCACGCTCACCTCCGCGCTCACCACGACATAGCGCGGCCCAGTGACGAACAGGCGGGTGCCGGTGGTGCGCAGCCCGGCCAGGTGTCGGCGCACCACGCGCAGCAGGCCGGCGGTGGGTTCGGGGCGGCCTCGCGGGAGGGTGGGCAGCACGACCACGCTCACGCAGCCCGCCGCGACCAGGCCGGGCAGCCGCGGGTCGGTCTCGGCGAACGCGCGGACCCGGGCGATCCGGGCGCCGGGGGTGTCCAGGGCGCAGCGCTCGACGCCGGCCAGGGTCACCGCGCGTTCGGGCGGGGCGAGCCGAAGCACCGCGGCGCGGGGCAGTTCGTCCAGGGAGTGGGCGTCGGTCGCGGCGAGCGCGTCCACGAGGCGTTCGTGCGCCCACAGCGCCCGTTCGGCGCGGGCCGCGGCGGCGGCGGTGTCCTCGGCGTCGGCGCCGCCCACCGCCGGGCCGACCAGGGTGACGGTGAGCGCGCCGGGGGCGGGCGGCACGCCCAGGAGTACGCGGGTGCGGGCGTCGGGCGCGAGGACCACGGGCGCGGGCGGGGCCAGGGCCGCGCCGCGCGCTCCGGAGGTGGTGCGGTAGGCGGCGAGCACGGTGCGGCCGAGTTCGGGCACTCGGCCCGCGCGGCCGTCGCCGAAGGTGAGCGTGCCGGTCGGGGCGTCGAGCACGGCGTGCAGGTCGGTGCGACCGGCCGCGTCCAGATCGGGGACCAGCCGGACCGGTTCGACGCCGCCCGCCGGATCGGCCAACCACACCCGGTACGGCCCCGGCGTCGCCCCGTCCGGCGCGATCGCGCCGCCGGGCAGGACGAACGTCTGCTCGGGTGCGCCGTCGCCGACGCCCGCCGCGACGAGTTCGGCCACCAGTCGCCCGGGGGCCGCCGACGTCGGCGCGATCCAGCGCAGGATCCGCACCACCGGCGCGGCCGGGTCGTCGGTCCGCACGGTACGTACCAGGCGCGCCGCGTCCACGGTGATCGCCAGCGGCACCAGGGCGCCTTCGACCAGGGCCGCCGCGCCGACGAGCACGGCCGTCGGGGCGACGTCGTAGCCGCCGACGGCCGCCGTGGCCAGGACCGCCTCGACCGCGTCGGCGACCACCCGGCGCACCCGCGGCGGCGCGTCGGGCCGGCCCCGGTCGAGCCGGCAGCGCAACCAGGCCCGGCTCCCGGCCGCGCCGAGCGGCTCGACCGGCAGCCCGGCCGACCCGATCCGCAGCCGCACGGCACCGGATCGGCTCAACGCCGCAGTGCGATCCACCACATCCCCGAGCGGTTGCCAGACCCCGTCCACACACAGCTCCGACCCACACC
>NZ_JBHZAV010000264.1:0-10191 GCF_042754445.1 Embleya sp. NPDC059213 | reverse complement strand
CGCCCGCGCCGCCCCCGTTCTCCGGGGGGGCGCGGGCGCCGTCGTGTCCGCCTGTCGTGCGGGTGCCGGGTGTGCTCAGCCGCCGGCCGGGGCCGACGAACCGTTGCGCGGCGTGCCGGTGCTGCCGACGTTGCCCGTCGTGGCATTGGCCGCGCCCGTGGCGGGCGCCCCCGTGTTGGGCGCCCCCGTTGCGGGGGCTCCCGTGGTGGGCGCCGCCTGGGTCGGCGGGGCGGGCGGGGCCGGCGGCGGCGGGGTGAACGCCGGGGTCGGCTTGAGCTGCGCGTAGTAGCTCGTGGGCGCGTGCACGGACACGTCCAGCGACGTCTCGCCGGCGGTACCGAACGCGAAGGTCACCCGGCGGAACGAGCCGGCCTCCACCTTGTCCGCGTTCGGGAAGACCAGCGGACCGAGGTAGGCCCTGCCCTGCGGGCTGTCCTTGGACATGCCCTGGGGCGGGTCGACCATGTACACGGCGCCACCGGCCGGGATGGTCAGCGGACCGCCCAGGGCCTGCCCCGCGCCGTCGACCGTCACCTTGGTGACCGTCTCGGGCTTGGTGCCCTCGTTGAACAGCGCACCGCCGAGCGCGACCAGGTGCTTACCCGGGTCGCCCGTCACCAACTGAACGTTCTGGATCTTGAGCGAGCCGAATGCCGCATTGGCGGTGTCGGGCTTGATCTCGTTCGTCTCGGCGTCCTTGCCACTGGCGCAGCCCGCGGCCAGAGGAAGGACGACGGCGACGGTGGCGGCGAGGGCGCCGCGTCGAAGGCTGCGGCTCACGGCGGCGGCATCTCCTTGATGATCTTGGATCGAGGAACCGGTCAGGACGACCGGGGACAGCGTACTCAGCCCGGGCGGACGACTTGTACGCGGCTCACCGCGCCGACACTCGGCTTCGATCGGGTCGCGACGGGGTGCCGATCTCGAACGTGGGATCGGCACTGATGGGGCCCCAGTGACATATGGGTCGCCCGAGAGCGCTCGGCTCGCGACCGGGAGGAGCTGTTTGTCCTATTTGTTCGAGTCCTGCGGGTGTGGGGTTCCCTGTCCCAGCACGGCCACTGGCCCGTTGTCAAGCCCCGACTAAGGCTCTGACCTGCGCAAACGTCATTCAGTAGGGGCGTGTCCCGTGTTACCCTAGAAAGCCACGGAAGGGGTACCTGTCACATGACGTTCAAGGTTGGCGACACCGTGGTCTACCCCCATCACGGGGCCGCGCTGATCGAGGCGATCGAGCAGCGCACGATCAAGGGTGTGGACAAGACCTATCTGGTGTTGAAGGTCGCCCAGGGTGATTTGACCGTCCGCGTGCCTGCGGACAATGCGGAATTCGTCGGTGTTCGGGACGTGGTGGGCCAGGAAGGGCTCGACCGCGTCTTCGAGGTGCTGCGCGCTCCGCACACCGAGGAACCGACGAACTGGTCACGACGTTACAAGGCGAACTTGGAAAAGCTCGCTTCCGGTGACGTTATCAAGGTCGCGGAGGTCGTGCGCGATCTATGGCGCCGCGAGCGTGACCGCGGCCTGTCGGCAGGCGAAAAGCGCATGCTGGCAAAGGCTCGGCAGATCTTGGTGAGCGAGTTGGCGCTCGCCGAGAACACGAACGAGGACAAGGCCGAGGCCATCCTCGACGAGGTTCTGGCCTCCTGAGCCGTAGGATCCGCCCGTCGGTGACGGACGGATCCGCCGGTGCGGTGTCGGCGCCACATGGCGTCGGCGCCCGGGTGGTTTGAGGGGACTTCGTTGAACGCTGCGGTCCTTGTGCCCGCTGCAGGGCGTGGTGAACGGCTGGGTCCCGGTGCGCCCAAGGCGTTGCGTGAGCTTGGGGACATCCCGATGCTGGTGCACGCCGTCCGGTCGCTGTTGGCCGCCCGCGGGGTAACCGCGGTCGTGGTCGCCGCACCGCCGGACGGTGTCGCCGGTGTCCGGGATCTTTTGCGTGCGCATTTGCCCGCACAATCACCCGTCCGGGTGGTCGCGGGCGGTGCGACACGCCAGGAATCGGTGCGATTGGCGCTGGCCGCCGTGTCGCCCGATCACGACGTCGTGCTCGTGCACGACGCCGCGCGGCCGTTCGTGCCGGCCCGGGTGGTGGAGGCGGTGATCGCCGCCGTCGCCGAGGGGGCCGACGCGGTGGTGCCCGCGTTGCCCGTGGTGGACACGGTCAAAGAGGTTTCCTCGGTCGAGGGTGCGGAGACGGTGGTCCGCACGGTCGACCGGTCGCTGCTGCGCGCCGTACAGACCCCGCAGGGCTTTCGACGGGCCGTGTTGGCGCGCGCGCACGCCGAGGCCGGCGGGTTCGGTGGCGAGGGCGCGACCGACGACGCGGGCATGGTCGAGCGCCTCGGCGGCACGGTCGTGGTGGTGCCCGGATCCGAAGAGGCGTTCAAGGTGACCCGCCCGTTCGATCTGCTGCTCGCCGGTGCGCTGTTGGCACGTCGTGCGGAAGCGGCGGAGTCGGCGGGGTCGGCGAGCGGCGCGGAGAGTACGGAGATCGACGTTGTCCGGTGAACACACACCCCCGGTCGTGCTGCCCCGCACCGGGATCGGGGTGGACGTGCACGCCTTCGCGGAGGGCCGCGAGTTGTGGGTGGCCGGTCTGCACTGGCCCGGGGAAACCGGGCTGGCCGGACACTCGGACGCCGACGTGGCCGCGCACGCCGCGTGCGACGCGTTGTTCTCGGCGGCCGGAATCGGCGACCTGGGCGCGCACTTCGGCACTTCACGGCCGCAGTGGTCGGGGGCGTCCGGGGTGACCCTGTTGACCGAGGCGGCGCGACTGGTGCGCGCGGCCGGGTTCGAGATCGGCAACGTCGCGGTGCAGGTGATCGGGGTGCGACCGAAGGTGGGCCGGCGTCGGGCCGAGGCCGAGGCCGCGCTGTCCGCCGCGGTCGGCGCGCCGGTATCGGTGTCGGGCACCACCACCGACGGGCTCGGGCTGACCGGGCGGGCCGAGGGAGTGGCCGCGATCGCCACCGCGTTGGTGGTGGCGACCGGGCGATGATCGTTCCCCGAAGCGAGGGATAACGGTGAACGCCACGCCGCCCCGACGCTCTAAGCTTGCGCGTGTGAGCATGCGCCTGTACGACACCAGCACCCGCACGGTCCGGGACTTCGTGCCGCTTGTCGAGGGACAGGTCTCGATCTACTTGTGTGGTGCCACCGTGCAGGCGCCGCCGCACATCGGGCACATCCGATCGGGGCTGAACTTCGACGTGCTGCGCCGGTGGTTCGCCCACCGCGGCAACGACGTCGTGTTCTGCCGCAACGTCACGGACATCGACGACAAGATCATCGCGAAGTCCTGCGCGCAGGAGATTCCGTACTGGCAGGTCGCCCAGACCAACGAGCGCGCCTTCGCGGACGCCTACGCCGCGCTCGGCTGCCTGCCCTCGACGGTGGAGCCGCGGGCGACCGGGCACATCCCCGAGATGATCGCGATGATGGAGCGGCTGATCGCGACCGGGCACGCCTACCCCTCCGGTGGCGACGTCTACTTCGACGTGTCCTCTTTCCCCGCCTACGGCGCGCTCTCCGGCCAGAAGCCGGACGCGATGCGCGAGGCGGAGGACGCCGGAGCGGGGGCGGCGGGCAAGCGCGACCGGCGCGACTTCGCGCTGTGGAAGTCGGCCAAGGCCGGCGAGCCCTCGTGGGATGCGCCGTGGGGGCAGGGTCGTCCGGGGTGGCACCTGGAGTGCTCCGCGATGGCGCACAAGTACCTCGGGCCGGCGTTCGACATCCACGGCGGCGGGCTCGATCTGGTGTTCCCGCACCACGAGAACGAGATCGCCCAGTCCAAGGCGGTGGGCGACCCGTTCGCCAACTATTGGATGCACAACGCCTGGGTCACCCTCAGCGGTGAGAAGATGAGCAAGTCGCTCGGCAACTCCGTGCTCGTGACGGAGATGCTCAAGCAGTGGTCCCCGCTGGTCCTGCGGTACTACCTGGCCACCCCGCACTACCGGTCGATGATCGAGTACAGCAGGGAGGCCCTGCGCGAGGCCGAGGTCTCGTTCGGGCGGATCGAGGGTTTCCTGGAACGCGCGGGCGAGCAGACCGGGGTGATCGAACCGGCGGCGGAGGTGCCGGCGGCGTTCGCGGCGGCGATGGACGACGACCTGGGTGTGCCGCAGGCGATGGCGGTCGTGCACAACACCGTGCGCGACGGCAACACCGCGCTGGCGGCGGGCGACAAGGACGCCGTCGTGCGGCACGCGGCGGACATCCGGGCGATGCTGGGCGTGCTCGGCATGGACCCGCTGTCGGAGCAGTGGACGGCGGGCGCCTCGGCCGGCCGTTCGGACGAGCTGCGCGGGGTGGTCGACCACCTGGTCAAGCTCGCCCTCCAGCAACGCGAGGCGGCGCGGGCCCGCAAGGACTACGCCGCGGCGGACGCGGTCCGGGACAGCCTCACGGCGGCCGGGATCGTGGTCGAGGACACCCCCAACGGCCCTCGGTGGACGCTGCACCGGGACTGAGTGGAAGGGCCCGTCGGGGCCCGACGAGAACGTGCCGTCACGGCCGGATCGCCACGAGGTGGCGGGCCGGCCGTACGGTTGTAGTGGCGGTTGCCCTCCGGGGCGACCGGGGAACGCAACGCTGCTGTCGAAGCGGATGTTGCCGTCGAGGCAACGTTGCCGTCGAAGCCGACGTTGTTGTGAAGCAAAACGCTGCTGTTGAAGCAATCGAAGGGATGTACCCGTCATGGCCGGCAACACGGAGCGCCGTAACAAGCGCAACGAGGGAAGCAAGAAGGGGCCCTCGGTCGGCACTGGTGGGCACAGCCGCCGGGCGCTCAAGGGCAAGGGGCCCACCCCGCCCGCGGAGATGCGCAAGGGGCACGCCAAGCAGCGCGCGGCCAACGCCGCCGCCAAGCGCAAGGCCTCGGCACCGGCCGCTCGGCGAGCCCCGGGCGGTCGTCCCGGGCGTGGGGGCAAGAGCTCGAACGAGCTGGTCGCGGGTCGCAACTCGGTGCTCGAGGTGCTGCGCGCGGACGCGCCGGCCACCTCGTTGTTCATCGCGCAGTACATCGACAGCGACGACCGGGTGCGCGAGGCGATGAAGATCGCCAACGTCCGGGGCATTCCGCTGATGGAGATCCCGCGTCCCGAACTGGACCGGATGACCGACGGCGCGATCCACCAGGGCCTGGTCCTGCAGATGCCGCCGTACGAGTACGCGCATCCGGACGACCTGGTGGTCGAGGCGCAGGACCGCGGCGAGACGCCGATCATCGTCGCGCTCGACAGCGTCACCGACCCGCGCAACCTCGGCGCGGTGATCCGCTCCGCTGCGGCCTTCGGCGGCCACGGCGTGGTCGTGCCGGAGCGGCGCGCGGCCGGGATGACCGCGGGCGCCTGGAAGTCCTCGGCGGGTGCGGCCACGCGTGTGCCGGTGGCCCGGGCGGCCAACCTCACCCGCGCGCTGGAGGCGTACAAGAAGGCGGGTCTGACCGTGGTCGGCCTCGCCGCCGACGGCGACATCTCGCTGGAGGAGCTGGCGGCGGCGACCGATCCGATCGTGGTGGTCGTCGGTTCCGAGGGCAAGGGCCTGGGTCGCCTGGTCCAGGAGACCTGCGACATCACCGTGCGGATCCCGATGGCGGGCGGCAACGAGTCGCTCAACGCCGGTGTCGCGGCGAGCATCGTGCTCTACGAGGTGGCCAGGCGCCGCGCGGAGTAGCCGCGCAGTGTAGTGCCGTACGGGGGCGGTCGGGGCCCGCATCGGGTAATACGCGAAGGGCCGCATCCTCGGGGGACCTCGCACGGTTATTGATGCGTGGACACCAGAACGGAAGGCAGCTTCGGCGGTGCTGTCGGGCTGTTGCCCTCGCCCCCGGCGGTGCGCGATCCAGGCGATCCGGCGTCGGTCGCCACCCCCACCAAGACCCTGCGGGTGGTGATCGCCGGCCCTCGGACCGGCGGCGCCCCCGTGCCCGGAGCGCGCGGTCCGGCGGACGACGCCACCGCGCGGCTGCCGGCGATCCGCGACGACATGCCCCGGCGGCGGGTGCCGCCGGCGCGTCGCGAGCCGGGCGCCGGGCGCGAGCGGGACGGCACCGCGACCTCGATGCCCGGGCACGGGCGCCGGGCCACCCTCCAGGGCGGCACGGTGCTGTTGCCGCTGCGGCTGTTCCTGGGCGGGGCGTTCCTCGTCGAGGGGTTGCGCAAGCTCTACGCGCCGGGCTTCCTGGATCCGAGCTCGACCGATTCGTTCGGGCATCGGATCGGGGTGCTGCGCGAGGGCAGCCTGTCGCCGTCGGTGATGGACCTGGCCGCCGATCACGCGATCGGGGCGGGCCTGCTGTTCGCCTTCGGACAGGTGGTGGTCGGCTTCGCGGTCGTGCTGGGGTTGTGGACCCGGCTCGCGGGCCTGCTCGGCATGTTGTTGTCGCTGGGCGTACTGATCGCGGTGGGCAGCGGCTCCTCGCCCTATCACGCGCCCTACGTGGTGTTCCTGGCCGCGTTCAGCCCGCTGGCGTTGGCGGGAGCGCCGATGTACTCGGCGGACGCGTGGTTGTCGCTGCGCACCTGGCGCGGCCCGATCATCACGCCCGTGCGGGCCCGGCGGCGCAAGCTCGGCTACGGCTCGATGCTGGCCTGTGCGGGGGTCGGCGTGACGCTGCTCGCGGGATCGTTGCTCGGCGGCGGTCACCGGCAGCTCGACGAGTCGGACACCGGGCGGGTCGGCGACCGGGAGGGCCCCGCCGCCGCCTCCACCGCCCCGGTGGCTCCCGGGCCCGGGCAACACGGCGGCCCGGTGGACACGCAGCTCCGTCCGCCGGTGAACGAGCCCTCGGCGGCGCCGGTGCCGGGCACCGGCCAGAACGCCCAACCGCCGATCCCGCCGCGCCCGACGAGCACGTCCTCGCCCACGACCAGGACCGGCACGGGCACGAGCACGGGAACGGGCACAGGCACAGGTACGGGCACGGCGCCCGCACCCGAAAGCGGCACCAAGGCACCCCGCCCCTCCGCCCCGTCCGCCGGCTCGCCCGGCCCGGCAGGCTCCCCGGCCGGCTCCCCGGGCACGGCCCCGAAGCCGGCGGGGAGCAAGCCACTGGGTGGGTTGTTGGGGTGAGGCTTCTTGGGGTGAGGTTTGTTGGGGTGCTTTGCTGGGGCGGGGCTGAGTCGTGAGCGGAGCGAGTGGGTGGCCCGGGTCGCGGGTGCGATGGGCGGGGCGGCCCGGGCCGGGCTGGGGCGTGGGCCGGGCCCGCCACCTGACCTGAGTCGTGGGCGGGGCGAGTGGGTGGTCCGGGTCGGGTTGCGGCGGGCCGGGTCGGGTCGGGCCGTAAGTCGGGTCCGACGCCTGGTCCGGGCGTGAGCGGGGCAAGCCGGTGGGCGGTGTCTGCGGGCCGAGCCCGACACCCCAGGCGAGGTCGTGACCTTGCTCCGCCGAGACCCGGGCCGAAGTCGCGAGCGCAGCGAGCCGGTGAGCGGTGGTCGCGGGTCGGGCCGGACGCCCGAGCCGGAGTCGTGAGCGCAGCAAGCCGCTGGACCCCAGTCGCGGGCCGAGCCCGACGCCCGAGCCGAGGTCGCGAGCGGGGTGAGCTGGAAGACCCGGGTCGTGAGGCGAACAGCACACCCGGGCCGGGGTCGTGAGCTGAGTGAGCGGGTGGGCGGCTTTCGGCGATGCAGCGCTGCTTCTATTGGGCGCCTTCGGCGCCGGCTCGCGAGGCACCACTTTTTTGCTCCGTCGCAGGCTCCTCCACAAAAAAGTGGCCCCTCGCTCGTGACTTCGTGTCCCTTCGCTTCGCTACGGGCCACGAAGTCAACGTTCTGCGGCTCCGCCGCTCTCCGCGCTTCGCGCGTCGATCACCGGGGTGAGCCCAAGTCGGGGGCGCTGACGCGCCGGGGCGCGGCGTTGTTCGGCGGCCCGGGGGAGGCCCGACACGTTTCTGCGGCCGACCCGCCCGTCTCCTTCAGAGTCGTGGGGGTGGCGAGCCCGGTCGATCTGGGTCGTGGGGGTGGCGGGGGTGGGCGGGTGGGTCAGGTGGTGGCGAACTCTGCCATTCCGTGGGTGAATTCGATCGTTGCCTGCCAACCCAGTTCCTGCTCCAAGCGGGTCGCGGAGGCGGTGATGTGGCGGACGTCGCCGAGGCGGTATTCGGCGGTGGTGATCGGGGGCGGGCCGGCGTGGGCCTCGGACAGCGCCGCAGCCATCTCGCCGACCGTGTGCGGGACGCCGGTGGCGACGTTGTAGGCGCGGAGGCCGGGGCCGGGGCGGTCCAGAGCGGCCAGGTTGGCGGTGGCGACGTCGCGAACGTGGACGAAGTCGCGGCGCTGACCGCCGTCTTCGTACACCCTCGGCGGCAGCCCGGCACGCAACATCGAGCGGAAGATCGCGGCGACACCGGCGTACGGGGTGTCCAGCGGCATCCTCGGGCCATAGACGTTGTGGTAGCGCAGCGCCGTGGCCACGCCGCCGGTGGCGCGGGCCCAAGCTCCGGCCAAGTGCTCCTGGGCGAGCTTGGTCGCGGCGTACACGTTGCGCGGGTCGGGCGCGGCCTCCTCGGAGATCCGACCGGGCGTCACATCCCGCCCGCACGTCGGGCACGGCGCCTCGAACCGCCCGGCCACCAGCGCCTCGACCGGCCGAGGCCCCGGCACCACGTCGCCATGCTCCACACAGCGCCCCAGGCCCTCCCCATAGACGACCATCGAACTCGCCAACACCAACCGGCCGATGCCCGCCCGCCCCATCGCCGCAAGCAGCACCGCCGTGCCCAGGTCGTTGCACCCGACGTAGTCCGGAGCGTCGTTCAGGTCCAGCCCCAGCCCGACCTTGGCGGCCTGATGACACACCGCATCCACACCGGCCAAGGCCCGCTCCACGACCACCGGGTCACGCACATCACCCCGCACCGCATCCACGCCCTCAACCGGTTCCAGGTCGAGCACCCGCACCTCGTGTCCCGCTTCAGTCAGGCATTCGACCACGTGTGTACCGATGAACCCGGCGCCGCCGGTAACCAGGATTCGCATGCCGTCCACGCTAAACACGCAGACCTCCCCAACAACCACCAACCACGCCAACGTCACTCCTTTGTAAGACCTCCCCACGCGATCACGAACTCGCCCCCACCGCCCCCTCCACGACCTGCGCCCACCTCGTGATCGCAAGCAGCGCACGACCTTCTCCACCCCTCACACCCCCCTGTGGCATGGTCACGGAGGGGAGGATTAGTAGAAGAAGAAGGCGAAGAAAAAGAAGGCGGCGGGGAGGAAAAGGAGGGAGCAAGGAGGCAAGTCCGCTGCGGAAACGTGCCGGGCCATGCCCAGCGCGCCAGTGCCCCCGAAGTGGGTGAAACCTGTCCTCCCGTCCGGCCCACGCGTCCGTCGCCCCCACGACTGGCCGACCGTGCCCACCACCCTCGCGACTCGGGTAGGCAGGGCTCGCCACACCCACGATCCGACTCCGCCCACTCACCGCCCCCGTCCCGGCCTCCCTCCACTGCCCGGCTGCGCCCACGAGTTCACGCCCACGACTCACAGCGGCCTGCGGTTACATCCCGCCCGGCGGTCCGCCGGCGACACACGTACCCGTAGCTGCGGGATCAGGCGGAGGCGGCGAATCGGCTGCGGCAAGGTGCCGGGCCGGCCCCAGGCCGCCGAACAAGGCCCGCCCGCTCCGCTCGCGACCTGGAGTCGGTTGCCCCCGCTGCACTCGCGTCATGGGTGATTGGGTTTACCGGACCCACGACCCTGATCGACCGCCCTCGCCACACCCACGACCCACTTCCACCCTCACGCCAGCCCACCACCCCGCTTCCGCCCTCTCACCACCCCGTCCGGGCCTCTACTGCCCGACCGTGCCCACGAGTTCACGCCCGCGACTCACGACCGCCTGCGATTACGTCCCGGCCCGGTGGTTCGCCCGCCCGCTCCACCGGTGACACACGTTCCCGTGGCTGCGCAACAAGGCGGGCGGGTCGGCTGCGGAAACGTGTCGGGCCTCCCCCCGGGCCGCCGAACAACGCCGCGCCCCGGCGCGTCAGCGCCCCCGACTTGGGCCCACCCCGGTGATCGACGCGCGAAGCGCGGAGAGCGGCGGAGCCGCAAAACGTTGACTTCGTGGCCCGTAGCGAAGCGAAGGGACACGAAGTCACGAGCGAGGGGCCACTTTTTTGTGGAGGAGCCTGCGACGGAACAAAAAAGTGGTGCCTCGCGAGCCGGCGCCGAAGGCGCCCAA
>NZ_JBHZAV010000263.1:0-10316 GCF_042754445.1 Embleya sp. NPDC059213 | reverse complement strand
GCCGTGCGCGGCCTGCTCGGCGTCCGGCCGGCTCTTGTCCGACCCGCCCTTGCCGCCGAGGACCCTGGCGTCCGGGCACGCCTCGGCGGCGGCCGAGGCGGCGGCGCCCATCTCGTTCTTGGCGCGTTCGAGCTGTTCCTGCCGGGACTTGTCGGGCTGCCCGGCCGCGGCGGCGGCGTCCCTGGCGAAGTCCGCGACCGCGGCGTCGTACTGCAATTGCCCCTTCGCGGCGGCGGCGACCGCTTTGGCACAGTCCGCCGGGTTGACCTGGGGGCGGGCCGGAGCGGCGTGGGCGACCGCGGGGACGGCGAGCGCGAGCGTCGCGCCGAGCAGCGCGGTGCCCGCAAGCCTGGTGATCGAACGCATGATGCAACCTCCGGCGAGCCCGGACGCGGTAGCGACCTACCACTGGGACAGCCGTGCTCGCGACTTCCAGGTAAGCCGGGCGAAGAGCCCCCCGCATGCCGAAAATGCCGCCTCGACGCCGACTGGCTACACTGTGTCACCCCGGCACTCCCGAGTTTCCGCACGACACCCGGTATCCGCACCCGGTTCGCACCACCCACCGGCGGACTGCCGAACGGGTGACCCTCGATCGTCCACCCCGATCCCGGGCCCGGCGCGGCGGTCAGTCGGTGGAGTCGCGAAGCGTTCGCAGGATCGTCGCGACGCGTTCGTGCGCAGTCGCGGCCGGGATGTCGACGAGGTCGTAGCCGAAGGCCCGGTAGCTCTCCTCGTGGACGCGCTCGAACTCCAACGACTGGGCGAAGTCGATCCGGCGGGCGGCGGTGGGTTCGCAAAAGCCCAGGTTCCGGAGGAAGAACACCCGACGTCGATACGTGCCGGCCTCGGCGATCCGGTCGAGTTCGGCGGACAGCGCCGCCGAGATCGGCCGGTCGAGGTAGACGCTCAGCGCGTGGGTGCAGATCGGCGACCGGTCGAAGAAGCACACGTCCTCGCTCCGGGTCCCGGCCTCCCGCTCCCGTTCGCGTTGCAGCGCGACGACCCGGTCGACGAACGACGCGTCGGTCCACGGCTCGCGCTCGCCCCGGGCCTGTCCTCGGGCGATGACGTCGGTCGCCGCCTCCTCGACGACGGCGTACCCCGCCTGCGCCAACAGGCGCAGCACGGTCGTCTTGCCGGCACCGGGCGTGCCGGTCAGGATGTATCGCTTCATGGTGGGTCCCTCGTCGACGACGTGGCCGGTGCGCGCACCGCGAGCCGCGGTGGCGGGGCGCATCGAGGTCGCGTCCGGTGCCCGGTGGTCCCGTCCCGATACGGGACGCCCGGCGGGGACCGTCCTCGGTCGACCCGCACCCACCGAGCCATCACCCGTGGCAGCGAGCACGATGACCGGGCACCAGTATCCACCCCCGTGCCGACTCGCTCCGCACGCGGCCGTCCGTACCTCCACGATCGAGGGCCTCGGGCCGTTCGCGAACCCGGGCGACCGCTGTCGGCTCGCATCCCGTGTCGACGGGCGGACGGGTGGTCAGTGGGTGGTGCCGCCCGGGGCGGTGATGTCGGTGGTGCGGGCGACGGCGGTGGTCATGACGGCGCGCAGGCCGGCGGCGATCGTGGGCAGCGGCAGTGAGGGGACCGCCCGGTCGGTGGCCTGGTCGGAGGAGAACGGGACGTGCACGAAGCCGCCGCGGGTGGTGGGGCGTTCGGTGGCGAGCAGGTGCATCAGGCCGTAGAAGACGTGGTTGCAGACGAAGGTGCCCGCCGTCTGGGACACCGACGCGGGCACGCCGGCGGCGCGGGCCGCCGCGACGCACGCCTTGACCGGCAGCGTGGCGAAGTACGCGGCGGGGCCCGCCTCGACGATCGGTGTGTCGATCGGCTGCCGGCCGGCGTTGTCCGGGATCCGGGCGTCGTCGACGTTGATCGCGACCCGCTCCACGGTCACGTCCGGCCGACCGCCGGCCTGGCCCACGCACAACACCAGGTCGGGGTCGACCCGCTCGACGGCGGCCCGCAGTTCCTCCAGCGCGACCCCGTAGACACAGGAGAGTTTGACCGCCGTCACCGTCAGGCCCGGTTCGGCCGCGTCCGCGAGCAGGCGTACCGCCTCCCAGGAGGGGTTGGTGGCCTCGCCGGCGAAGGTGTCGAATCCGGTGACGAGTACGCGGGTCATGGTGGTTCTCTCCTGGGACGCGGTGGACAGGGGACGCGGCGGGATCAGAAGGCGAAGGCCGACATGATGCCGATGTTGACGACGAGCAGCGCGCCGGCGGTGGGCAGTTGCGCCTTGATCGGCCCGTACTGGTCCTTGAGCCCCAGCAGCGCCGCGGGCACGATGTTGAAGTTGGCCGCCATCGGGGTGCACAGCGTGCCGCAGAAGCCCGCGAGCATGCCCAGTGCGAGCACCACCGCCGGATCGCCGCCGCCCTCGACCACCAGCACCGGCCAGCCGATCGCCGCGGTCATCACCGGGAACGCGGCGAAGGCATTGCCCATGATCATGGTGAACAGGAACATGCCCAGGCAGTACACGATCACCGCGACGTAGATCTTGCCGTCCGGCAGTACCTTCGAGGTGAGCACGCCGACCTGCTTGCCCACGCCCGAGACCTGGAAGATCGAGCCGAGCGTGGCCAGCAGTTGCGGCAGCAGCAGCGCCCAGCCCATCGCCTCCAGCATCGAGCGGCCCTCGTGGATCGGCACGCTGATCCGCTTCTCGCGGACCACGAGCATGCCGACCACCAGCGCGACGATCGCGCCGACGCCCAGTCCCAGGATGGTCTCGCTGCCCTTTTGCAGGACCGGTTCGGAGCCGATGTGCCACTTCTTCACGAGCACCGCGCACACCATCGCCACCACCGGGATGGTCAGTGCGGGGATGAAGAGGCGGCTGCCGAGTCGGGCGGCGATGGCCACCCGCTGCTCGCGGCCGGTGGTGTGCACGGTGCCCTTGCCGGTGAAGCCGAAGCCGGCCAGACACACCATCACCAGCACGGCCACGCCCAGCGGTTCGGCCGGGGAGGTCTTCTCCACGACGCGGGTGCTGTAGACGAAGCCCGCGCCGAGCAGGCCCCAGAACGCGGCGCTGCCGAACCGCTTGGGGTTGCTGCGGTCCACGAGCATCTGCGCGGCCATCACCAGGAAGACGGCGCCGACGAGCCAGAAGAACCACTCGACCTTGATCACTTGAGCTTCCCCTCGGCGACGATGCCGGCGGCGGGACCGGCGACGACGGATGCGGCGGCGGTTTCGGCGGGCGGTCCGGCGGCGGCGATCGCCGCGAACTCGCGGGCCAACGTGCGGTCCAGCCGCAGCAGTCGGCCGCCGTGGATGAGGAACGCGAAGACGGCGGTGGGAATCGCCCACAACGCCACGTGCAGCGGCTCGATGTGCTGGTGGTACGTGGTGTTCACGAAGCCGGTGATCAGCAGGATCGAACCGACCGCCAGGAAGCAGTCCTCGCCGAAGAACAGGCCGACGTTGTCCGCGCCGGCGGCATGCGAACGAATCTTCTCCCGGGTCTTGTCCGGGAGCGGTCCGTGGCTGCGCTCGGCGGCGCCCTCCGCCATCGGGACCACCAACGGCCGTACCGTCTGGGCCGGTCCGCCCAGGCTGACCAGGCCGACGGCGGCGGTGAGCTGACGCAGACCCAGGTACAGCACCAGGAAACGCCCGGTGGTGAGTTTGCCGAATCGCGCGATCAGCGTCCGGGCCTGCTCCTGAAGGCCGTTGCGCTCCAGGAGCCCGATCACCGGCAGGGTGATCGCGAAGATCGTCACGCCCCGGCTGGAGGCGAAGCCGTTGCCGAAGGCGGCGAGCACTTCGCGCGGGGACAGGTCGCCGAGCAGGCCGGTGGCCACGCCGGAGACACCGACCACCAACAGGGGGTTGCGTCGAGTGGCGAACCCTACGATCACCAGCAGGACGCCGAGGAGCACAATCATTGCGCAGCCTTCCACGCTCGGGTCCTCGAACAGGGGGACGAGGAGGTGCCGAGGAGGCTAAGCTATTGTTGAACAATCCCACAAGACCTTGTGAACGGTGCGGGAACTTGATCTACTTCCTCCCGCACCGCTCGTCGCACTCTGGGGGACCCCACATGGGCCAAGACGTCGACCTCGCCCGGCCTTCCGCCGACGACACGCTCGGACGCCTTGCCGCCGATCGCGACCTGCTCGGGCGTTCGGGCACCGCACAACGTGTCGCCGAGGTGCTGCGCGATCGCATCGCCGAGGGTGCGCTGCCCCCGGGCACCCGACTCTCCGAACAGGCCCTGGGCGCCGCCCTCGGAGTCTCCCGCAACACGCTGCGCGAGGCGTTTCGCACGCTGGTCGACGGCCGCCTGGTCGTGCACGAGATGAACCGGGGCGTCTTCGTGCGCACGCTCGACCCCGACGACGTGAACGACATCTACGCGGTCCGTCGGGCCCTGGAGGGCACCGGCCTGCGCGCCGCGGCCACGGCCGGCCCCGTACACCTCGCCGCACTGCACGCAGCGGTGGCCGGCGGCGAGGCGGCGGCCGACGCCGGCGACTGGCCCGAGGTCGGCACCGCCGACCTGCGCTTCCACCGGGCCCTGGTCGCCCTCGCGGGCAGCCCGCGGCTGGACGAGTACATGACCCGGTTGCTCGCCGAGCTGCGGCTGGCCTTCCTGGCCATGCCCTCGGCCCGCGCGCTGCACGAACCGTTCCTGCGCCTGAATCGGCGCATCGTCGACCTGCTCGGGGCCGGCGACACCGCGGGCGCCGCGGCGGTCCTGGAGCGCTACCTGGACGACGCGTGCGAGATGATCTGCACCGCGATGCGGATGGACGGCGCATGAACACCACCGTGATCGACCTCAACGCCGACCTGGGCGAGGGCTTCGGCCGCTGGACGCTGACCGACGACGCGGCGCTGCTGTCCGTGGTGACCAGCGCCAACGTCGCGTGCGGATTCCACGCCGGGGACCCGGCCACGATGCGTCGGGTCTGCGACCTGGCCGTCGAGCGCGGCGTGCGGATCGGCGCGCAGGTCTCCTACCGCGACCTGGCCGGCTTCGGCCGCCGGGCGATGGACGTCCCGGCCGCCGAGCTGGCCGCCGAAGTGGCGTACCAGATCGGCGCGTTGGAGGTCTTCGCGCGTGCCGCCGGGGCCCGGGTGGCCTATGTCAAGCCGCACGGCGCGCTGTACAACCGCGCGGTGTGGGACGTGGACCAGGCCGGCGCGGTGGTCGCCGGTGTGCTCCTGGCCGGCGGTGCGCTGCCGGTGCTCGGGCTGCCCGACTCGCGCCTGCTCGAAGCCGCCGAGTCCGCCGGACTGCCTTGCGTACGCGAGGCGTTCGCGGACCGCGCATACACCGCGCAGGGCACCCTGGTGCCGCGCGGGGAACCCGGGGCCGTCGTCCACGACGGCGACCGGGTCGTGTCCCGCTCGTTGACGATGGCGCGTGAGGGCGCCGTCGTCGCCATCACCGGAGAGCGGGTCGCCGTCTCGGCCCGGTCGCTGTGCCTGCACGGCGACACCCCGGGCGCGGCCGAGCTGGCGCTGCGGGTCCGCCGCGCGCTGCTGGCCGCCGACGTGTCCCTGGAGCCGTTCGCGTGAGGGCCCTGCCGGTGGGCCGACACGCGCTGCTCCTGGAGGTGGACACGGCCGACCGGGCCGAGGCGCTGCACGCCGAACTGCTGCGCCGCCGCGCCGCGGGAACCCTGCCGACGGTGCGCGAAATCGTTCCGGCGGCCCGCACCGTGCTGTTGGACGGGCTCGCGGATCCCGCCGCACTGGCCGCCGACGTACCCGGTTGGCGCATCCCGCCGCTGTCCGCCGAGGCGGGCGAGCGGATCGAGATCGCGGTCCGCTACGACGGGCCGGATCTGGTCGAGGTGGCCGGGCTGTGGCGGGTGCCGGTCGAGCGGGTCCCGGAGATCATCGGCGCGGTCACCTTCCGGGTCGCCTTCTGCGGCTTCGCGCCCGGCTTCGGCTACCTCACCGGGCTGCCCGAGCGCTACCACCTGGCCCGCCGGGCCACCCCGCGCACCGCCGTACCGGTCGGCTCGGTGGGGCTGGCCGGCGAGTACGCGGGCGTGTATCCGCGCTCCTCGCCCGGCGGTTGGCAACTGATCGGCAGCACCGACGCGGTGTTGTGGGATGCCGCCCGGGAGCCCGCCGCACTGTTCGCCCCGGGCGTGCGGGTGCACTTCGTGCCGGAGGGGGGATGAACACGCGGGCCGTCGAGGTGGTCCGGGCCGGCGCCCTGACCACCGTGCAGGACCTGGGCCGAGCCGGGTTCGCGCACCTGGGCGTGCCCCGCTCCGGCGCACTGGACCAACCCGCACACCGGCTGGCCAATCGCCTGGTCGGCAATCCGCCGGACGCGGCGACCCTGGAGACCACTCTGACCGGCACCGCCGTGCGGGTGCGCTCGACCACCGTGGCCGCGGTGGTCGGCGCACCCTGCACGGTCCGGGTGCAGGGCCGCCCGGTGGCGTGGGGCGCGGCGATCCGGATCCCGGCCGGCGCCGTGCTCGACGTCGGCCCGGCCACCGCCGGTCTGCGCGGCTACCTGGCCTTCGCCGGCGGCGTGGCGGTCGAACCGGTCCTGGGCAGCCGCTCCACCGACCTGCTCTCCGGGCTGGGGCCGGCGCCGCTGGCCGACGGCGACGTGTTGGCACTGGGCGAGCCGAGCGGCCCCACCCCGGCGGGCGCGGACGTGTCCCGATGCCCGGGCCCACCCAGCGAACTCGTGCTGCCGCTGGTCCTCGGCCCGCGCCGGGACTGGTTCTCGCCCGGCGCCCCGGCCTCGCTCGGCGCCGCCCGCTACACGGTGGCCTCGGCGAGCAACCGGATCGGGCTGCGTACCGACGGGCCCGCGTTGAGCTGGGCACGCACCGACGAACTGCCCAGCGAGGGCATGGTGTTGGGTGCGGTGCAGGTGCCCCCGGACGGACGACCGGTGCTCTTCCTGGCCGACCACCCGGTCACCGGCGGCTACCCGGTGATCGGCGTGGTCCCCGAGGAACACCTCGGCCAAGCCGCCCAGGCGGTCCCCGGCACCCCGGTCCGCTTCACCGTCACCGCGCCCTGAGCCACCGCGCTTCGCGGCCGGCTCCCGGGTCATGGCTCCCGGCTCCCGGCTCCCGGATCGGCAACACCGCTGGTGTACGCGGTGGTTGCCGCTCGCGTGTCGGGCACCCGCATCGGCGGCGCTCCCGCCCCGACCGGTAACTCGGTTGTCATGCACGTGAGTTCTTCACGTGCGGACCCGTGCGTTCCTCATGACGTTTCGTGATGAATACGACTGCCGTCCACTCCTGTTCGCCGGCAACGTTCTCCACGGCACCAGCCATCGGGAATGGGAGTGCGATGAACAAGGGGTACGCGGCCTACTGCGACGCCGATCGGACGTTCTACGACGCACCGCACCGGCTCCGCACGGACGAGAGCGGTCCGGCGGCGTCCTACCGGACCACGCGCCGCGAACTCCCGGACGGCTGGCTGCGGCACAACTTCGCCGACTGGCTCGCCTTCCGACCGGCCGAGTACCCGCTGCCCGCCCAGGGCTGGAAGATCCACGTCTCCGCGTGCCTGGGCAACGCCGAGAGGATACTCGCCGCCGTCTGGGACTACTGCGTCCCACGCGGCATCGCCTTCAAGTGCGTACCGAGCCGGTACCTGCTGCACACGCGCAACGCCAAGTACGCCGACCGGGCCGGCAGCGGGAAGTTCGTCACCGTCTACCCCACCGACGACGAGCAGTGTCGCAACATCGCGACCGACCTGGCCGAGCTGTTGGCCGGCGAACCCGGCCCGTACATCCTCAGCGACCTGCGCTGGGGCGAAGGACCGGTCCACCTGCGGTACGGCAGCTTCACCGAGCGCAACTGCCACAACGAGCGCGGCGAACCGTGTCCCGCGATCGCGGACGACACCGGCACCCTGGTCCCCGACCGCCGCGAACCCACCTTTCGGCTGCCGCCGTGGCTCGACCTGCCCGCCTTCCTGGCCCCGCACCTGGCCGCCCGGTCCGCGACCACCGTCGGCGAACTCCCGTACAAGATCGAGCGTGCGCTGCACTTCTCCAACGGCGGCGGCGTCTACATCGGCCGGGATCTGCGCACCGACGAGCAGGTCGTACTCAAGGAGGCCCGGCCGCACGCCGGGCTCGCCGCGGACGGCGCGGACGCGGTCACCCGGTTGGAGCGCGAGCGCGACGCGCTGCGCCGACTGAGCGGGCTCGGCTGTACCCCCGAGGTGCACGACTGGTTCACCCTCGGCGAACACAGCTTCCTGGTGTTGGAGTTCATCCAGGGCAGCCCGCTGAACACATTCTTCGCCCACCGGCATCCGCTGATCGAGACGGATCCCTCGCCCGAGCAACTGGTCGAGTACACCCAGTGGGCGATGCGGGTCTACACCCTCGTGGAGAACGCGGTCGCGCAGGTCCACGCTCGCGGTGTGGTCTTCAACGACCTGCACCTGTTCAACATCATGATGTCCGAGGACGAGAGCGCGGTGACGCTGCTCGATTTCGAGGCCGCCGCCGTGGACGACGACAACGCCCGACAGGTGGTCGCCCATCCCGGCTTCGTCGCCCCGCGCGACCGACGTGGCGCGGAGGTGGACCGCTACGCCCTGGCGTGTCTGCGGATCGCCCTGTTCCTGCCGCTGACCAGCCTGTTCGCCGTGGATCGGGACAAGGCCCGGCATCTGGCCGACATCGCCGCCGAACAGTTCCCGATCCCGGCCGGTTGGCTGGACACGGCGGTCGAGGAGATCCTGCGCGGGCACCGGCCCGAGCAGGATCCGCAGACGAGGATCCCCGATCGCCCCCGGCCGACCCACGGTTACCTCCCGGTCGCCTTGGACGACTGGCCGAACAGCCGCGACTCGATGGCCCGGGCGATCCACGCGTCCGCCACACCGGGCCGCGACGATCGTTGTTTCCCGGGCGACATCGTCCAGTTCGCCGTGCCCGGCGGCGGTGCGAGCTTCGGGTACGGAGCGGCGGGCGTGTTGTACGCGCTGGCCGAGACCGACGCCGAGCCGCTTCCGGCGGCCGAGGAATGGCTGTTGCGCGCCACCGAGAACCCGCCGCCCGGGAACCCGATCGGCTTCTACGACGGCCTGTCCGGCGTCGCCTGGACGCTGGACCGGCTCGGTCGGCGGGAACGGGCCCTGGATCTGGTCGACACGATCCTCGCGCAGGACCGGCGCATGCTGGGACCGGATCTGCACAGCGGCCTCGCCGGTCTCGGCCTGGCCCTGCACGACCTGGCCGGCTCCACCGGCGAATCCGCCCTGGACACCCATGCGTTCGCGTGTGCCGAGCAGCTCGCGGACCGAATCCGCACCGGTCCCGCACCGGCCCGGGCCGGCTTGTTGCACGGCGCCACCGGCGGCGCGCTGCTGTACCTGCGCCTGTACGAACGACTCGGCGACCCGAGCCTGTTGGACGCCGCCGCCGAAGCGCTGCGGGCCGACCTGGCCCGCTGTGTGATCGCGGTCGGCGGCACCCTCCAGGTCGACGAGGGCAGCCGCACGATGCCCTACCTGGGCGCGGGCAGCGTAGGCATCGGCATGGTCCTGGACGACTACCTCGCGCACCGTCCCGACGCCGAGTTCGAGCAGGCCCGCGGCGAGATCGTGCGCGCCGCGCAGGCCAGGTTCTGTGCCCAGCCCGGCCTGTTCCGGGGCACGGCGGGCATGGTGCTGCACCTGAGCCGCACCACCACCGGTGGGCCCGGGACCGAACCGGCCGACATCCGTCGGCAGATCGAGTCGTTGTCCTGGGGCGCGGTCCCCTACCGGGGCCGACTCGCCTTCGCCGGTGAGCAGATGATGCGGCTGTCGATGGATCTCAGCACCGGCACCGCCGGTTGCCTGCTCGCGTTGGGCAGCGCCCTGCACGACCGACCCGTGCAACTGCCCTTCCTCCCGCCGCCTTCGCGGCCCTGAAGCCGATCCCTTCACGGGGATCGAAGCAAGACCCGCCTGCGGTTTCGGGCGGGCGCACCAGGCGATCGATGTCCCGTCGATCGAGTACCACTACCGAGAGGAATGATCACCATGGCACTTCTCGACCTGCAGGCGATGGAGACCGAAGAGGCCCCCGAGTTCGGTGGCGGCGGCCACGGTGGCGGCAGCCGCCTGAGCCTGCTCGTGTGCGGCGACAGCCGGCTGAGCCTGCTCATCTGCGACTGACCGATCCACTCCCGGGGTTGACCACTCCGAGGTGAAAAGCGCGACGCGGGGCCCGGCGGCGGGCTTACCCCCCGGGCCCCCGGGCGCGGAATTAAGCCCCCACCGCGCGGGCCCCGGGCCCCCCCCCGGGGGGTTTTAAAAAAAACCAGCCCCCCGCACAACCAAAAAAAGGG
>NZ_JBHZAV010000262.1:0-10393 GCF_042754445.1 Embleya sp. NPDC059213 | reverse complement strand
GGGCCCGCCGCCCGGGGGGCGGGGCGGGCCCGCCCGCGGCCGCGCCCGGCCCCCCCCCGCGGGGGGCGGGGGCCCCCCCCCCCGGCGGTCGGTGCCGGGTGATCAGCGGTGGGCGATCAGTGCACGAGCACCGGAATCGCCATCTCGTCCGCGTCCTCGTCGTGCGAGGCGACCACCGTGCTGTCGCCGTGCCCGACGGTGATGAACGTGAAGGCGATCGCCGAGGCCAGGGCCAGGATGCCGACCGCCCACCAGATCGCGGTGGCGTAGCCGTGCACCATGGCCTGCATGCGCAGTTGCTCGGCGCCGGCCGAGGTCACCGCGTGCGAGGCCACGTAGGCGGTGGTCGCGCTGGCCGCGATGGTGTTCAGCAGCGCGGTGCCGATCGCGCCGCCGACCTGCTGCGACGTGTTGATCATCGCCGACGCGACACCCGCGTCGCGCGGCTGCACACCGTAGGTGGCCAGGCTCATCGCCGGCATGAACGAGGTGCCCATGCCCAGGCCGAGCAGGATCTGCGCGGGCAGGATCAGCCCGACGTAGGAGCTGTCCACCTCGATCCGGGTGAGCAGCAACATGCCGACCCCGGCGGTCAGGAAGCCCGGGCCCATCAGCAGCCGGGCCGGGACCCTGGTCATCAGCCGGGCGCCGATCTGGGTCGAGCCGGTGATCATGCCCGCGATCATCGGCAGGAACGCCAGGCCGGTCATCACCGGCGAGAAGTCCTTGACGATCTGGAGGTAGTAGGTCAGGAACAGGAACATGCCGAACATCGCGATGATGGCCAGGCCCAGCGAGAGGTAGATGCCGGCCCGGTTGCGCTCGGCGATCACCCGCAGCGGGAGCAGCGGCGCCTTGACCCGGCTCTCCACGAAGACGAACGACGCGAGCAGGACGGCGGCGGCCACGAACAGGCCCAGCGTGCTGCCGGCGGTCCAACCGTGGCTCTCGGCGCGGGTGAACGCGTAGACCAGGGTGCCCAGGCCGACCGAGGACAGCACCACGCCGGGGATGTCCAGCGGCGAACGGTTGCGGGTGCCGGCGGGCTCGCGGATGACCAGGACGGCACCGGCCGCGGCGACCGCGGCGAAGGGGATGTTGACGAAGAAGGTCCAGCGCCAGTTCATGTACTCGGTAAGCACGCCGCCCAGGATCAGGCCGACCGCGCCACCACCACCGGCGATCGCGCCGAAGATGCCGAACGCCTTGGCGCGTTCCTTGCCGTCGGTGAACATCACCGCGAGCAGGGACAGCGCGGACGGGGCGAGCAGCGCGCCGAACACACCCTGGAGGGCGCGGGCGCCGAGCAGCATGCCGGTGCTCGCGGCTATGCCGCCGAGCGCGGAGGCGGCGGCGAAGCCGACCAGACCGACGATGAAGGTCCGGCGTCGACCCCACAGGTCGGCGATCCGGCCGCCGAACAGCAGCAGCCCGCCGAACGCGAGGGCGTAGGCGGTGATCACCCATTGTCGGTTGCCGTCCGAGATGCCCAGGTCGGTCTGGGCGGACGGCAGCGCGATGTTCACGATGGTGCCGTCGAGCACGACCATGAGCTGGGCGAGGGCGATGAAGACGAGCGCTTTCCAGCGCCTGGGATCGGGCATGGCGGTCTGGGGCGGAGCGGTTGCAGACATGGGTGTACTCACTTTGGGGGTGCGTTGCGACGGCGGGCGTCGCAGGGGCGGACGGTGCCCCTCGCCCACGCCGAAGTGGCGAGGCGACGGTGACGAGTTCGTAGTCGTTACGCGGTCACGCGGGATTGCGGTGAAATCGGAAGTCGGTAGGGCGCGTCAGCGCCCGGAAGGCTGCCCCTCGGGCTCGTCGGCCAGGTGTTCCAGGTCCCGCATCGCCACGGTGGAGCCGGACAGCGGGGTGGGGTCGGATGTGCACAGACCGTCGAGCAGCACGTCGAGGTGACGGTGCACGAACCGGTCGTTCACCACGCAGCCGCCCATCCCGGGCAGCGGTCGGGTGAGTTGGGTGATCGCCATCAGGAGATCGCCCGAGCCGACGTCGACGCGCAGCCGGCCCTCGGCACGAGAACGCTCCATCAGCGTCTCGACCAGGTCCTCCAGCCGCGTCCGGGCGGAGATCAGCTCGGGGTGTTCCTTGTCCACGGTCGCGGACACGAGTGGGCACAGCGCCCCGATCCGCTCCCTCATCGCGCCGTGGGCGAAGCGCCGCAGGGCCGCGAAGGCCACCGGCTCCTCGGCCAGGGCCAGCTCGCCCTGCTCGGTGATCCGCTCCAGGACGGAGAGGATCACCCGGTGTGCGAGCTCGCCGCGGTCGGCGAAGTGGCGGTACAGGGTCGCGTTGCCGACTCCGGCACGGCGGGCGACCTCGTCGAACGGCACCTCGGCGCCGTGCTCGACGAACATCTCGCGCGCCGCGGCGATGATCCGCTCGCGATTGCGCCGGGCATCCGCACGAAGGCGCGGACCGCGGTCCTCGACAACGTCGGTGGCGGTGACGGTGGCGGTACTGCCCATGATCCGGCTCCTTCCTGTCGGTCCCGACCGATAACCGGGGAGTGATTCCCCGATTGTGATTCGCTCGGTTAAACGGACAGGAAGTCCCCGGATATTTCAATCATTGATGTGACCTGGGTCACAGTCCCCGATGGCGACGGCCCGGTGTGTGATCGCCGTCGCGGCCGAGGGTGTCGGGGCGGGGCTGGAACGGTTCCGTACCCGGGCGCGTCCGTAGTAGGCGGGAGTCGCACCCGGCCCCCCGACCGCGGCTCGGCCCGCCGACCCGGAACCCGTCCGCGGTCGCGCGCGGCGGCCCGTCGGTCGCGAGAAAGCGGTTCGCCGGCCGTGACCCTGGGGGGTCTGCCACGACGTGGGGCGGCCGGCCACGACACAGGGGGACGATCCGTATCGGTATCGCCGAGCCCGGGCGCACTGCCCGGGACAACAGCGCGCGAGGTGGGGGAGGGCACGCGGCCGGTGGGACGGGGGCTGCGGAGAAAGGTGCACGTGGGGTGGCCGCCGGTGGGGTCGGCGTCCGCGAGATCGGTGTCCGCGACGAGGTGGACCCCGACGGCGGGGGTGTCGAGGGTGGGGACGTCGAGGCGGCCGAGGGGGCGCCGCCCGATGTGCCCTCGTCGCCGCGTCGGGGTCGGCTGCGGCGGCGGTGGCGGTCGTGGAGTCGGTGGCGGCGGGTCACCGTGATCGTGTTGTTATTGGTGAGTCTGCCGCTGGTGCCGGTCGGTGCCGCCGCGCTCGCGTTGCGGTTGGAGTACGCGGGCGATCCCTCGGATCAGGCCCGCAGTCGCGGCCGGGATGCGATCTGGCTGGGCCACGCGTGGGTGGACGGGCGCAAGGGCCCGGCCGAACTGGCGGTGCTGGCAAAGCGGTTGCGCGATACCGGCATCCACGACCTGTATGTGCACGCCGGTCCGCTGGAACACGACGGCACGCTGCCGGCGTCGGCGCATCCCGGGGCGCGGCAACTGGTGGAGGCGGTGCACCGCGAGTTGCCCGGTGTACGGGTGCAGGCGTGGCTCGGCGACATCGTCTCGCACGGCGGGCCCGGCCTGAACCTGACCCGTCCACAGGTGCGCGCGGCGATCACCGCGTCGGCCGCGCAGGTCCTGGACGCCGGCTTCGAGGGTGTGCACTTCGACCTGGAGCCGGTGTGGTCCGGCGACGAGGACTTCCTGACCGTGCTCACCGCCACCCACGAGATGACCCGGGCGCGCGGCGTCCCGCTCTCGGTCGCCGCCGCCCAGATCGACCCGCTGCCGTCGCTGCACAACGTGTTCCTGGCGTTGCGCGACCACCCCAAGTGGTGGTCGCAGCGCTACTTCGGCCAGGTCGCGCGCCGGGTCGACCAGATCGCGCTGATGTCCTACGACACCGCGATGCCGCTGGAGTCGTTGTACGGCGGCTACGTCGCGCAGCAGACCGGGCTCGCGCTGGAGGCGACCCCGGCCCGGGTCGACCTGCTGATGGGCCTGCCCGCCTACTACGCGAACTCGTGGGGCCACCACGGCTCGGCCGAGACGGTCGCGGCGGCGGTGCGTGGCATCCGGCTCGGCCTGACCCGAACCGACCTGCACCGACCGGCCTTCGGCGTCGCGTTGTACGTCGACTTCACCGCGACCGACACGGACTGGGCGTCCTACCGCCGCGACTGGTGCCGCCTGGACGAGTGAGCCGGGTCCCGGCAGGCCCGAACGCGGTGTCCGAATGCCGCCGGCACCGCGTTCCGGCCCCGCCCACGCTGGTGCCATGACCACCATCGCAAGCCCACCCGCCTTCGTCGTCCGAGCGATCCCCGCCGAGTTCCTCGACACGGTCCGCGCCGCCGGTACGGACGTCTCCGGCCACCCGGTCGAGCCGCGCGCGGCCGGCGGCGGCGAGCCGCTGCGCTGCTGCCTGCGCGACGCGGAACCGGGCGAGTCGCTGATCCTGTTCGGCTACGAACCCCCGCTGCCGGCAAGCCCGTACCGCGAGATCGGCGCGGTCTTCACACACGCCGAAGCCTGCCCTGGCCCGACCGACGACGGCTACCCGCCGCACTGGCGCGACCGCCCCCAGGTCTTCCGCGCCTACGACGCGCTGGGCCGCATCCACCCCACCTCGCGCGTCCACGACACCGACGCCCCCGAAGGGGCCCTCGCCGAAATCCTCGCCGACCCGGAGGTGGCCCGAATCCACAGCCGCAACATCACCTACGGCTGCTACATGTTCGCCATCACCCGCCCCACCCCGGACCACGACTGATCGTCGCCGGCTCCCCGCCCACCTCCGACGGTTGTCCGTCGGTGGGTGGGGAGGCGGTGATGCCGTTCAGGACGTAGGTCAGGCCGGTGGTGAAGGTGGTGTCCCAGTCGTTCTGCAGCATGTAGTCGTTGGCGCTCAGCGTCGGGTAGCGGTCGTTCAGGTCGTGCAGCCGGCGCTGGGCGGCCTCGCGGTCCTCGGCGGAGAGGGTGAAGCCGGCTCGGGCCACGGTCGCGCCCATCAGGTGGTTGTAGAGCGCCCAGGTGGCGGAGTTCAGGCGCCGGCCGGTGAAGCCCGCCCGGACCAGGGTCGCCTGCAGGAACTCCATCCGGGCCAACAGGTTCGGGCCCAGGGTCGGTCGCTGGAGCAGCGCGGCCGACCACGGGTGCCGCAGCATGGTCGCCCGCCAGTCCATGAGCAGGGCGACGATGTCGGCCTGCCACGCGTCGGGGTCCGGGGCAGGCGCCGGTAGCGGTGTCTCGGCGAAGATCGCGTCGAGCGCGAGGTCGACCACGTCGATCTTGGTGTCCACGTGCCAGTAGAGCGTGGTGACGCCCGACCCCAGCCGCTCGGCCAGACGCCGCATGGTCAGCCCGTCGATGCCCTCCGCGTCGAGCAGGGCCACCGCCTCGCCGACGATGCGTGCCCGGGTCAACGGGGGTTCCTCGCGCGCCGCCCGGGATTCGCGCAGCCACACGCTCTGCGCGCCCCCCGCGGCCTGGCCCTTGGCGTTGCCCTGCTTGCCCTTGATGACCCAACCTCCTTGCTCTTTCCGTGACGGCGAGCCTAGTATCCTGGCCTTGTCGAACGTTGTACCGGTACTAGTACGTTGTTCTAGAGGGGCGGAAACCAGCCGTGCATCAGCGGGAGTACGAGCAGGAACACGAACGGGAACACGAGCGCGCGCCCGACCCGGAGCGGGCCGAGGCGGTGGTCGATCCGGCGGTCGATCGTCGCCACGAGCAGCGGTGGTGGGCGCTGGCCGTGATCACCCTCGCCCAGCTCATGATCGTGCTGGACGGCACCATCGTGAACATCGCGCTGCCCTCGATGCAGCAGGATCTGCACCTGTCGGACGCCGACCGGCAGTGGGCGATCATCGCCTATGTGCTGGCCTTCGGCGGGTTATTGCTGCTCGGCGGCCGGGTCAGTGGGCTGCTCGGGCATCGCCGGACGTTCCGGATCGGCCTGATCGGGTTCGCCGCCGCCTCCGCGCTGGGTGGCGCGGCCGACGGTGCGGGCACGCTGTTCGGGGCCCGCGCGCTCCAGGGGGTATTCGCCGCGGCGATGGCGCCCGCCGCCATGTCGCTGCTGACCCTGACCTTCACCGACCCACGGGACCGCGGCAAGGCGTTCGGGGTGTTCGGGGCGATGGGCGCCGCCGGTTCGGGGGTCGGCCTGCTCGCGGGCGGGCTGCTCACCGAATACCTGGACTGGCGGTGGTGCCTGTGGGTCAACGTGCCGATCGCCGGAATCGCCCTGCTGGGCCTGCCGTTCGTCTACCGCGACCGTCCCTCGGCCGGGCCCGGTCGGCTGGACCTGCCGGGAGCGTTGCTGAGCGTGGCCGGCCTCGTGGCCCTGGTCTACGGCTTCAATCGCACCGAGCCACGCGGCTGGGACGACCCGTTGGTGCTCGTCCTGCTGCCCGGCGGGGTGTTGTTGCTCGGCCTGTTCGTGCTGGTGGAGACCAGGGTGCGCCACCCGCTGTTGCCGATGCGGGTGGTGGCGGACCGCGTTCGTGGTGGCGTCTACCTCACCAGCGCGTTGATGTTGGCGGCGCTGTTCGGCTGCTTCCTGTTCCTGAGCTACTACGCGCAGACCGTGCTGGGCTATTCACCCGTGCGGGCCGGGCTGATCATCATGGTGCTGGTCGCGGGCTCGCTGGTGGGGTCGATCCTGATCGCGGGCCGGCTGCTGGCCCGGGTGACCGCCAGGGTGTTGATGGTTCCCGGGCTGCTCGCGATGGCCGCCGGGTTGTTGCTCCTGTCCCGGTTGACGGCGGACAGCGCGCATGTACTGGTGCTGTATCTGGTGCCCGCGCAGATCCTGATCGGCCTGGGCCTGGGCGTCGTGCTCACCACCGCGACCAGCCTGGCCACCGCGGGGGTGGGCGCGGCCGACGCCGGAACCGCCGCGGCGACCTTCAACGCCGGACAGCAGGTGGGCGGCGCGCTCGGCACCGCGCTGTTCAACACCGTTGCCACCAGCGTCACCGCGACCTGGCTGCGCAACCACGAGGGTGCCCCGGACGCGGTCACGGCGGGCACCGTGCACGGATTCGGCGTGGCCCTGCTGGTGGCCGCCGGCATCATGCTCGGCGCGACGGTGGTCGCGGCCGTGCTGATCACCCCGCGCCCGACCGGGGACGCGCCGCCGTCCTGGTCCTGAGCGCACCCGGCCGGCCTCAGCCGCCCGGCACGGAACCGGGCGTCCGGGGGCCGTGCCGGGTGAGGCTGCCGGTGCGTTTGAGGGTGCGGATGATCGGCGCGGTCTCCACCGCGTCGATGCCCGGCAGGGCGCCGATGCGCTCGGCCAGGTAGGTGTACAGCGACTCGTCGTCCGGACACAGGACCGTGGCCAGCACGTTGGTACGGCCGGTGCCGGCCGCCGCGTAGGCCACTTCGGGGTGGCCGGCCAGGGCGGCGCCGGTGCCGGCCAGATGGGCGGGGCGTACCGACATCCACATCGCGGTGGTCGCCGGGTTGCCCAGGAGCCGTTCGTCGAGGTCCAGGACGAAGAACAGCGCCCCGGCCGTGCGCAGGTGGGCGATCCGGCGGCGCGCCGTCGACTCGTGGCAGCGGGCCTCGGCGGCCAGCGCGGCGTGCGAGGCCCGGCCGTCGCGGCTCAGCACGCCGAGCAGGACGTGGTCGAGGTCGGTCAACTCCAGCGGCGCCGCCCGGGCGTCGGGTGTCGGGTAGGCGGGGGCGAGCGCCGCCTGCTGTGCCGCGTCGAGCGGTTCCCGGCCCAGCACCACCGCCGGACCGTCCCACGTGCTCGGGCCGCCCTTGAACATCCGCAGCAGGCGGTGCGCGGTCATCGAGACCACCCGACGGCCGGCCGGGATCCGCTCCAGGAGCAGCGCGTCCCGGTCGTCGTCGCCGGCACCGGCCACGACCAGGTGGCAGATGATCTCGGTGCCGCCCGAGGCCAGCCGAACCCAACGGGTGTCCGACCGCTCGGCCAGTGCCCGGGCCAGACCCGGGGCCGCGCTCGGTACGCACTGGAGTCGCAGCACCCATACGCTCTGCCCGACCGGCCGGGGATTGAGCCGGCCCACCACACGCAGCCCGGCGCTCTCGCGCAGCCGGGTGTACCGGCGGGCGACCATCTGATCGGAGACGCCCAGCACCGAGGCGATCCGGCGCAACGGAGCCCGTCCGTCGATCTTCAGTGCATGCAGAAGCTGCAGATCGAGGTATTCCACACATCCGGAGTCTAGCTCCGGCGATATCCGGCATCCGCGCCCACACTCGTTGCCGCCGCCCCGGGCCGATTCGGATGCTCGTGGCCATGAGCGCATTCAAGGATCTTCGGCACTACATCGACCACCTGACCGAGCAGCTCGGTGCCGACGAGGTGCGTCGGGTCGACGGCGCGGACCGGGACGCCGACATCGGCGGGATCACCGAGCTGATGGCGGAGCGCGAGGGACCCGCCCTGATGTTCGACAACATCCCCGGATTCCCGGCCGGGTTCCGGGTGTTCACCAACTTCATGGGTACGCCGGCGCGTACCGCGGTGGCCCTCGGTCTGCCGCCGGACACCGCGGGACTGGACATCGTGCGGGCCTGGAAGGACCTGGGCAGGCGACTGGAGCCGATCCCGCCGGTCGTGGTGGACACCGGTTCGGTACTGGAGAACGTGCTGGTCGGTGCGGACGTGGACCTCGGGATCTTCCCCGCGCCGCAATGGCACGACGCGGACGGCGGTCGCTACATCGGCACCGCGTGCATGGTGATCACCCGCGACCCGGACACCGGCTGGGTCAACATCGGCACCTACCGCGCATGTGTCCAGGGCCGGGACCGGCTGTCGTTGTGGATGCTGGGCAACCGGCACGCCCGGGCGATCGCGGAGAAGTACTGGGCGCGGGGCCGAACCTGTCCGATCGCGGTGGTGGTCGGCCAGGACCCGATCCTGTCCACCGCCGCGGCGATCGCGGCGCCGGCCGGGATGTCGGAATACGACCTGGCCGGCGGGTTGCGCGGACAGGGGGTCGAGGTGCTGCTCCCGCCCGGGAGCGAACTGCCGGTGCCGGCGCACGCGGAGATCGTAATCGAGGGCGAACTGCCGCCGGTGGAAGAGGAATCGGTCCTGGAGGGTCCGTTCGGGGAGTGGACCGGCTACTACACCCACTCGGGACAGGAGACGGTGGTCCGGGTCACCCGGATCCTGCACCGGGACGACCCGATCATCCTGGGCGCCCCGCCGATGTTGCCGACCGTGCCGGCCGGCGACCAGGCGGTGCCGCTGTACTCGGCGTCGGTGACCTGGGATCACCTGGAAGCCTCGGGTGTGCAGAACATCAAGGGCGTGTGGGCCTATGCGCGGCAGTTGATGATGGTCGTCTCGATCGAGCAGACCGGCGCCGGCGACGCGATGCACGCCCTGTTCGCGGCCCTCGGGCGCAAGCGCACCGGTGGCATGGAGCGCTACTTCGTGGTGGTCGACGAGGACATCGACATCACCGACATCAACCACGTGTTGTGGGCGATGTTCACCCGGGTCGACCCGTCCGAGTCGATCCAGGTGCTGCGCGCGCCGACCACCGCCATCGACCCGCGGTTGTCCCCGGACAAGCGGGCGGCGGGCGACCTGTCGATGGGGGTGGTGCTGATCGACGCGTGCAAGCCGTTCGCGTGGAAGGACCACTACCCGGCGGCCAACCGCTTCGACGACGCGTCCCGCGAGGCGCTGCGCCGGCGCTGGGCGGGCGTACTGCCGCTGTAGCGCGGGGCCTGTGGTGCCGTGCCTGTGGTGTCGTGCCGTGCTTCGGGACGGGCTTGCCGGCCCCTCCCGTCCGCTGCGCCCCCTCCCGTCCCCCTGTCCGCTTCCCCCACCGCCGATCCGTCGGATCAGGAGATCGTCGTGCCGAACGCATCCCCCACCCGTTTCGTCGTCGGGGTCACCGGCGCCACCGGCGCGCCGATCGCCGTCCGCCTCCTGGAGGTGCTGCGCCGACTGCCGCACGTGCGGACCCATCTCGTGCTGAGCACCTGGGCCCGCTCCACGATCGAGGTGGAAACCCCCTACTCGGCTCGTGAGTTCGCCGAACTCGCGGATGTGACCCACAAGTTCGGCGAGTTGGGGGCGACCATCTCGTCCGGCTCGTATCCGGTGACCGGCATGGTGGTGGTCCCGTGCAGCATGAAGACGCTCGCGGCGATCCGGCACGGCTTCGCGGACAATCTGATCACCCGCGCGGCCGACGTCACACTCAAGGAGCGGCGTCCGCTGGTCCTGGTGCCGCGCGAGACGCCGCTGAGCGAGATCCACCTGGAGAACATGCTCGCGCTGGCCCGGATGGGCGCCCGGATCGTGCCGCCGATGCCCGCCTTCTACGATCGCCCGGGCAGCATCGAGGATCTGGTCGACCACGTCGTGAAGCGTGTTCTCGATCAGCTCGGCCTGCCTTCGGCCGACGCGGACCTCGCCGAGCGCTGGCC
>NZ_JBHZAV010000261.1:0-10564 GCF_042754445.1 Embleya sp. NPDC059213 | reverse complement strand
CTGCTGCTGATCCGCGGCAAGGTCCAGGTCCGCGGCCGCCGACGCACGATCGTCGCCGCCATGGCGTGGGACCTCGACGAGATCGCCGCCGCCCGCCGCGACCACGGACCCCACGCCGCGCTCGACCTCCTCGGCGCGCCCACACCCGCACAGCCGCGGCGCGTCCTGGTCCACGGCACCGGCGCCCGCCGGCACCCCTACGCCGACCTCCAACCCCCGGGGCGGCGTTCGGCGGACCTGAGCCGCTACGGGCACCGAAGCAGCGGGAGCGCCGGCTGAGCCCTCGGGGATATCTCGCGCTGTCGAGAGTGGCGCGGCAAGGTGTGTTCGTCTCCCCCCGGCACGGCAGGGCAAGGTGGAGCCGGCCCGATTGGGGGATCGAAGTCCCGGAAGGGCGGCAGGCTTCCACCTCGCCCGGCAGGCCCTTGCGCTCATGCGCCCGGGCTCGCCGAGGAGCCATTGGCCATCAGAAGGGCGGTTCGTCGGCGTAGCTGTCCCAATCGCCGGGGTTTTCGCGTTCTGCGCGGGAACGTGCGTAGGTCTCACGGGCTTCGACGTCGTCGGGGTTCTCCAGAGCGCTGACGTCGTGGCCCCGGCTTCCGAGCGCGTCCAGCGCGCGGTCGCGGGTGTGGCGGTCGGTGCTGGTGGCGAGCAGGCGGCGGGTGTGCGCGGCGACGATCCACAGCGCAAAGGGATCCTGTGCCGTCTCGGCCGCGTTGTGCGGGCGCGGTGTTCTGACCTGGGGTGCGGTACCGATGTCGGCGGGAGGGCCGCATCGGTGCGGACCGCAGGTCGGCGTCGCAGCCCAGCCAGGCCCCGTGTTCTCGGGAACTGTGGCGGTCGGGGAAGCCGGCGATGCTTCGGTCTTCACCGGAAGGGCTGTCCCGGGTGCTTGCATCGAGAACGTGCGTCGTGCACGGGCCAGAGCTGCTTGTTCGGAACATGTCCCGGACAGCCGAAATCTGTTCTGCCCGCCCTTGGCCTGTGCAAGATGACAACGGCTTCGACCGCGAGGGGCGGCGGACCGAATCGCATTGGGAGGCGGTCGTGATGGTGAAGGGTTCACATATTGCGAAACTCGCAGGTGTCGCTGTATCCATGGGGGCGGTCGTCGTGTTCGCCACCTCTCCTGCATACGCCGACGCCCCGGCGCCTGTCGCCGTGTCCGAGCAATCACCCAAGTACGGCTACGGGTACAGCGAAGTCACCTATGACGAGGTCGACGGGACGATGTCGCAGAGCACGTGTGACGCCGGACCGAAGGATGGCTTGCGCGCCGTGTCCTTCCTGAGGACACCGACCGGGACCGTGCACACACTGCACGCCGCCGGCGGCTCCGGAAGCTGTGTACAAGCGGGATACGTGCTCAAGCAGGGGACCTACACCCTCAAGGTATGTCTGCGCAACGGGGCCACCGGGGGCGACATCTATTGCGGCTTCACAGAGGAATGGACCGTGTACTGACACCCGAGCAACTCCTCGGCCCCCGGCCCCGGGTGCCATGAGCCGGCCCAGGGTGCGCTCGACGGTCCAGCGGGAGCCAACGTGCCTTCTTGGCCGGGACGATGAGGCTTTCCGGAGTCTCCCTCATTCCAGCAGGAAGGCACGTTCTGCGTGCGCACTACCTGCCGGCGCATGCCGAGCGTGTCCATCTCGGCGATGCGTTCGGCGGAGAGTCTCGCTCGCTGTGAGTCTTCAGCGTCGCGACAGTGGTCGGTCGTTGGCGGCAAAAGACAAAGACATCATTGCGCCTGTTTGAAGGTGTCGGATCGCCCCTTTGGCGGCTGACACGATCCGAAGTCTCGTTGCGGTAGGGCGGGGATTGTGAACGTCTCGGTACGACGGTGGCCGTGCTGGTGTCGGCGGGATGCGCGGTGGCGGGTTGTTCGTCGGGCGGCGGGGACACGAGACCCGTGCCGAGCGCGTCGGCGGTGTCGCCGGCTCCCGACCCGCCGGTGATCTCCGAGGCCGAGGCCCTGCAGGTCCTGGAGCACTACGACACCGCGCCGATCCCACCGGAGCCGACGGCTTCGGGAGAGGGGCCGTCGGAGGTGGCACGGCGGCGCCGGGGGACGCCCGTTCGCCATGACGGGCGCAACGATCGACCCGATCGCGGAGGGCACGGCATCCCCCGAGACGGGTACGCGCCCGGTGCGACGAAATGGTGTTGTCGCCTCGGGAGAGGCCCTGGAGGAGTTCGGTGACGGCGATGGCCTCGGCGTGGAGTCCATCCGGGTGTCCAGGAAGCGGCGTTCCCGGCGAACGCGAGTGGCGACGGCTGGTTCGGCGAGGCTGTAGCTGTGGAGCATGGCGGCGTGTCGCTCTGGTCGGTCTTGCCAGTGGATCCGGCGTCCGAGGGGACGGTGCCGCGCGAGCGGGCGTCGACGGTGTCGCGGACGCCCTTGATCACGCCCGCGGAGGCGGTGGGGACGGCGGCTTCGGTGGTGGGTTCGTTCATCGCTGCTCTCCTTCATGGGCCGAGCGGGACAGGCTCGGTGGTGAGGCGCCGGCGCCTGGCGGAACACGGTGCCGGACAGGAATCAGTCAACGCCGTTCCGTAGGGCCCGGGTTGTGAGGGAACCGGACATTTCGCCAGACATTTTCCGCGACAATTCGGGCGCCTTGGGGACTCTGTGTCGGAGGTCGGTGACAGTATGGTGAGGTCCCTGTCGGCGACGAACAGGGGGACGCGCGGTGGTCGTGTCGGATCCGGCCGTACGGCGGCGCGGCACCGGGTACACGCAGGTCGCGTTCGTGCGGGCGTTCACGGTGGAGGCCGCGCGGCTGGGGATCACCGCCGGGGTGAGCGTGCGTCAACTCTCCCGCTGGGAGCGCCCCGACCCCCCGCTTCCACATCCCGGCCGGCAGGCCGTCCCGATCTGCAGCAGCCCGCCGCGGAGTTGCCGTCCGCCGGGGAGCGATGGGCGGGCCCGGCGGACCGACACGACCGAACCCCGTCGACATCACCGGCGGTGAGCAAGAGAGGGCCCCTGCAAGTCGGGTGCTTGGCGGAGGGATCCGGGCACAGTCGTAGCCGTCTACCGGGCCGGTGCGCGCGGGTCCAACGCACCCGCACGCGCGACTCAATGAGGGCAATTTCAGATGGTTTGTTACACCGCGCGCAGGGCCTCCGTGGGCGACATCCGCGCAGCGCGGACAGCTGGATAGATGCCCGCGACGGTGCCGGCGAGCAGGCTTGCTGCCAGACTGCCGGTGACGGCTGAGCCGGGGACGACCAACGGCCAGGCCCGGTACTCCGCGTAGCCCGCCGTGGCTGCCGCCCCGAGCAAGGCGCCGGCGAGCCCTCCGGCCAGGGACATGAGCACCGACTCGGTGAGGAACTGGGTCCGAACGTGCCGGCGGGTGGCCCCCAGAGCCCGACGCAGGCCGATTTCGCCGCGGCGTTCCAGCACACCGATCACCATGACGTTGGCGATGCCCACGCTTCCCACGATCAAGGCCACCGCCCCCAGCCCGATGAACAAGTTGGTGTGCACGCTCTGCGCGGCGGCTTTGGCGGTCAAGGCGTCGGAGGGTCGGCTGACGGTGACCGTGCTCGGTTCGGCGGGATCGGCGGTGGGCGGCAGCTGCCGCACGAGCGTGGTGACCGCAGCGTCGTCCGAGCGTTCGTAGATTTTGGTCGGTTGCCCCTGGGAGCCCAACCGCTCGACCGCGACCGGGAACCCGACCAGGGCGGAGGCGTCGAGAGCGGGGTCCAGGACGGAAGGGGCGAGCACGCCGACGACGGTGAACCACTGGCCCGCCAGGTACACCTGGGGTCCGTCACGTGCCTCGGCGACACCGAGCCTGCGCGCCGCGACGGAGCCGAGCACCGTGGCCGGATGGCGTTCGGTGGCCGGGTTGAGCCAGGTGCCCGACGTGATGGTCAGCGCCAGCGTGTCGGGCAGGTTGAGACTGGTCGCGCGCACGGTCAATCCACCGGTGGCCGCGGCGGCGATGTGGTCGTTGCGGTAAATCGCCCCGTCGACGGCGCCGACGTACGCCACTTCTCGCACGCCGGGGAGAGCGCTGATCATCGCGGGCGCGGTGATCGGCAGACCGGTCTGGTCTCCTGTCACGGTCCGTCCCGGCTGCACGGTGAGCAGGTTGGTGCCCAGCGCGTCGATCCGGGCGAGCAGGCGCGCCTGGCTGGATGCGGAAACCCCCAACACCGCCACCACACATGCGATGCCGAGCGCGATCCCCAGGCCGGAGAGCACCGCTCGCACGGGTCTGCCGCGCATGCCGATCAGGCCCAATGGAAGGATGTCCCCGGGTCGTACGCGGGCCTTCGGCAATCGTGCAGTAGTTTGCGTCACGAGTTCGCCTTCACCTCGGGTCGGTCTCGCTCGTCGGCCTCGATGGCTCCGTCGCGGATTCGCAGCCGGCGCGGCAGCAGGGCGGCGAGGTCCGCGTCGTGGGTGATCACGGCGATGGTGACGCCCTCGTCGTGCAATCCGTGCAGCAACGCCACGATGTCGGAACCGGCGCGACTGTCGAGGTTGCCGGTCGGCTCGTCCGCGAGCAGCAGGGCGGGCCGGCCCACCAGGGCGCGAGCGATGGCTACGCGTTGACACTCGCCACCGGAGAGTTGGCCGGGTCGGTGACGTGCCCGGTGACCCAGCCCGACGCGTTCCAGCGCCTCGCCCGCGCGCTCGCGGCGCTGCCGTGCGGGCGTGCCGGTGTAGAGCAGGCCCGTCGCGACGTTCTCCAGCGCGGTGAAGGCCTGGGTGAGAAAGAACTGTTGGAAGACGAAACCGATCCGGTGGGCCCGCAGCGCGGACAGCGCTCGGTCCGCCATCGCGGTGGCGTTTCGGCCGTCCACGTGCACGGTGCCGGAGGTGGGCCGGTCGAGGGTGCCCATGATCTGGAGCATCGTGGTCTTGCCGGAGCCCGAGGGGCCGACGATGGCCAGCAGTTCTCCGGCGTGCACGCTCAGATCGACGGCGTGCAGAATCTGCAGGTTGCCGTGTCGGCGGGTGACGCCACGCAGTTCGAGCACCGGAGCCGGTGCAAAAGCGCTCACGGCGTCGGCACCTGCACTCGCATCCCGGCGTCGATGCCCGCGCCCGACACCTCCACGCGTCCGGTGGTGAACAGCCCGGTCTGTACCGGGACCGGGCGCCGCCCGGCGTTGTCGACGATGGTGACCACAAAGCCTCCGTCGGGACTCGCGGCCAGTGCCTCGACCGGCACAATGAGTACATTGCGGCGGGTGTCGGCTGTGAAGGTGACCGACGCCGATCCCTCGGTGAGACCGCCCAGTTCCGCCTCGTTCGCCGTCACCACGATCTCGACCGAGACCTGCCCGGCACACACCGTGCCCTGACAGCCGGTGCCCGCCGGCCGGTTCGCGGACGAGGCGGCGTCGATACTGCCGGAGGGTGTCGGATCAGCGGCGGTAGCGACGGACTCGACCTGCCCCTGCACCGTTCTGTTCCCGGGCAACAAGACCGTCGCCGGCTGCCCCTCACGCACGAACGACCGGCGCTCCACCGGGACATCCACCCGGACACTGTGCGTGGTCCCGGTGCCCGCGACCACGGCTTGGCCCGGCTGCGTGGTCTGACCCACCAGCGGTTCGACCGTGCCCACCCGCAGCGCAGCGGGTGCAACGACCGCGTCGCCGGCGACCAGCGACCCCGTCTCCTCCACGCCAAGCGCGTGCTGCCAGCGTCCGACGGCCCGGGCGGTGGTTGTCGTGTACTTCTCGTCGACACGCAACTCGTCCGCCGTCGTGAACCCCAGCGCGATCAGATTCTCCTCAAGCTGTCGCACGTCCGCGCCCTCGGAGTCCAGGCCGAGCGCCCGGTAGAAGGGCACGGTGCCGAACAGCAGTGGTACCGGGCGTTGGTCGAGGGCGTACACGGACTGCCCGCGCTCGATCACCTGCCCCGGACGCGGTACCCACGTCACGGTTCCGGCCCGGCCACCCACGATCCGGTAGGAACCGGCGTAGCCCAGGCGACCGTTGGTTTGGAAGGTGGCCACCAGATCCCCTCGCGTCACGTTCTTGGTCGGCAACTCGGCCGAGGGCTTCACGGACGCGTCGTCCGCGTCGCCGTGCCCGCGAAGGAGTAGGAACCAGGCCGCGCCCGCGGCCGCGCCCATCATCACGACGACGACGCACATCCGGCCGGCGCGGCGCAGCCGTCGACGGAGCGGGGCGCCCGCGGAACTCACTTCGCCCCCAGATTGTCGAACATGCCCGTGTAGGCGGGCGGAAGTTGGCTGCGGCAGACATCCAGGGAGGTCTTCCAGGCAGGCGAGTTCATCGTGGTCTTGTCCAGGCGCAGCGCGCTGCCCTGTTCCGGGGTCGGGTCGGGGAGGTCGACGCCGTGCTCGCGCATGCAGCGGGTGAACGGAAGCAGGTCGGCGGAGTTCTTGCCTTGGACGCCCTGGGCCTGCGCGGCGGCGTCCAAGGGCTTGCGGCACTCCTGTCGCGCCTTCTCGTACTGCGGCTCGCCTCGCTTGCCCTGCTCGTCGATGCGGGGCAACCCCTGGTCGTCGAACTCCGGATCCTTGAGGTCGTAACCGCGCTCGCGCATACAGGTACTGAAGTACACCGCGGCGGAGCGAACGTCCTGCGGGCCGGCGGATACGCTCGGACCCGACTTTTGCCTCGCCTCGCCCTCGTCACCGCAACCGGCCGCCAGGGTGGCTATCACCGCGAGCATGGCCGCGGCGACGACTCCGCGGCAACGGCCGCTCCCGCCGCCGGGCTCAAGGCTGTGGGATCGTCGCATGTCGTCTCCTCGTGTGACTGGATACTGACCGTCGCCGGTGACCCAACCGCCGATGATCGGTGTCGGGGAACCGGGAACGTTGAGGAGCCTGCACCGCGGAGCGTCAACAGAACGTGTTCGTAAGTGTTGAAGCCTTCTTTATGTCCCCGTGGCTATCGTGCGCCGCATGCGTGTTCTGGTGGCGGAGGATGACGACGTATTGGCCCACGCGCTCGCGCGCGGATTACGCCGTCACGCGTTCAGCGTCGACGTCGCGTTGGACGGAGCCCAGGCGCTGCTGCGCACCGCGGTGACCCGCTACGACGTGGTCGTGCTCGACCGCGATCTGCCCCAGGTGCACGGGGACGAAGTGTGCCGCCAACTCGTGGCCGGCGGCGCCGGCAGCACCCGTGTCCTCATGCTGACCGCCTCCGCGGGACTGCGTGACCGGATCGACGGGCTCAACCTGGGCGCGGACGACTACCTGACCAAGCCGTTCGCCTTCGAGGAGTTGGTCGCCCGGGTGCACGCGCTCCTGCGGCGGTCGACGCCCGCACGCCCACCCGTGCTGGAGCGAGCCGGAATCAGCCTGGATCCTGCGCAGCGTGTCGTGCTGCGCGGCGGGCGCTTCGTCCGGTTGTCACCGAAGGAATTCATGGTGCTGCATGTCCTGCTCGGCGCGGACGGCGCGGTGGTCAGCGCCGAGGAACTGCTCGACCGTGCGTGGGACGAGCACGCGGATCCCTTCACCAACAGCATGCGTACGACCGTGGCCACCCTTCGCCGCAAACTCGGCCCGCCACGGGTGATCGTCACCGTCGTCGGCGCCGGATATCGCGTGGCATGACCGGCACCGTCGGCAAACGCGGCCCCCGGATCACCGCGCGCACCAGGTTGAGCCTGGTGTACGCGACACTGTTCGCGCTCTCGGGAGCGGTACTCAGCGCCGTCGTCATCGGCACGGCGTTCGCACCGGGCCACTCCGCCGCGGCCGGCACTCGGCAGAGCGTGTCGTACGTGCCCAAGCCGGTGGACCCCGCCCGGCTGGCGGTCCGGGCCAAGCAGGAGGCCAGGCGCGAGTTGCGCGAACGGCTTCTGATCACGGCCGGGGTCGGGGTGGCCGGCATGACGCTCGTGTCGGCCGGCCTGGGGTGGCTGATGGCTGCTCGTGTGCTTCGGCCGGTGCGTGCCGTGTCCGGCGCCGCCCGGCGACTGTCCCGATACGACTTGCACCAACGCATACCCGTGGCGGGTCCGCATGACGAGATGCGGGAGTTGGCCGAGATGTTCAACGCGATGCTGGCCCGGCTGGAGCAGTCCTTCGCCGCTCAGCATCGCTTCGCCGCCAACGCCTCACACGAGTTGCGCGGGCCGATCACCACCATGCGCACCCTCGTCGACGTGGCCGCAGCCGCCCGAGCGCCGGCGATCCCAAGCCGCGAGCACGACGAAGCGGCAGAGCTGGCCGACGCGTTGCGCGGACAACTCGACCGGCAACAGCGCCTGGTCGAGGGGCTCCTCGATCTCGCCCGGTGTGAGAACGGCACCACCACGATCGCGCCCGTGCGTCTGGACGTGCTCGCCCGTGAGGCCCTCCTACGATCGGCCGCCGCGATGGACCGACGCGCCATCGTGGTGTCCCAGGCACTGGAACCGGACCGCGTCCACGGCGATCCCGTTCTGCTCGAACTCCTGGTGGACAACTTGATCCGCAACGCCGTCGACCACAACAGGGGCGGATACCTGCGGGTCGCCGGCTCGGCCGGTCGCCTCGTCGTCGAGAACAGCGGAGACGAGATCGGCGCGTCCCGCCTGGCCGAACTCCGCGAACCCTTCCGGCGCGGCCCCCGCGACCGACTGCACGGCGGCGGTACGGGCCTGGGCCTGGCGATCGCCGACGCCGTGGCCCTCGCCCACGGCGCCACCCTGACCCTGACCCCGCGGCCGGGCGGCGGCATCCGGGCCGAACTCACCATGCCGGCAGGCATTCACCGCAGGGCCTCATGGGAACCACGTCCCTGCGAGACGTCGCCTCGGTAATCGATCGAGGGCTTCCGGTGTTCGGCCGTGTCTTCGTTCCACGCCGCTTGCTCGCACTCACCAGCAAGCGAAAGTCGCGGGCAGCGCGACAGTGCGCGCGTGGGCGTCGCCCTTGCCTTCGCAGAGTGAGCCGCCCTCCTCGCTCAAGGCGGCGGGGTCGGCTGTCGAGACGACGGATACGAACGAGGTCGATCGCGGTTGCCGCCGTCTGCCGGACATCGGCGAGGAGCCAAGGCCGCCGGGCGCGCAGGCGGTTCGTGCGCCGGACTACACGAACCCGCCGCACCGTCAAGGGCGTGAACCCGTGGCAGCGCAGCCGGAGCGGCACACGTTCTCGGTGGCGTTCGGCGAGACCCGAAGGGTGAATCGCATGGTCGTTGGGCGGGCGTGCCGTCGATCGATGCGCCGTGCGCGGATCGAACCGTTGATCACCCGAATGGCTGTCTCGTGTGGCGGCGGTCCGCGGGCCCGGGGCACCTAGGTTGGAATCCGTCGACGGCGGCCCGTGGCCGGCACGCTTCATGCACGGATCGGAAAGGTTGCGGTGTGACCCAAACTCTCGAGTACCAGAGCAACGCCATCGTCGAACTGATGGGGGTTCGCCCCGCGGAGCGCGACGCGGAATGGCTCAGGAATGCCCTGCAGCAGGCGATCATGGTCGAGGTGGCGACCATCGGCCCCTATGCGAGTGGCCTGTGGTCGATCGAGCAGCAGCAGGGGCTGGTCTACGATGCCATCCGGACGGTCATGTTCGACGAGATGAGCCACATGGGGTTGGTGTGCAACATGCTCACCACCATCGGCGGGGCTCCGGTCATCGCCGACGCGAGCGTGGTGCCCAAGTACGAACACCCGTTGCCGGGGGGTGTACGCCCCGAGTTGATCGTCTTCCTGGAGGGCCTGAACAAGGCTTCCGTCGAGATGTTCTCCGAGATCGAGCGCCCGGAGGACCCCGTCGCGCAACTCGAGGACTTCACCACGATCGGGGCCTTCTACACCGCGATCGAGGAGGCGTTCGAAACGCACAGCCACCTGATCACCGGCGCCCGACAGATCGACTACCCGCTGGCCCACCACGGGGACGGCAATAACATCGTCCCGCTCGACAGCATCGAGAAGGTTCGCACCGCCATCAAGGTCATCAAGGAGCAGGGCGAGGGCACCTCCGCCTCGCCCGAGAATCCCTTCTACGGGAAGAAGGGAGAGCTGGCGCACTTCTACGTGTTCCGCGAACTCTTCCACGGCCGGAAGCTGATCAAGGTCTCGGAATCCCCGGACGTCTGGGACTTCACGGGCGACGCCATCCCCCTGCCCCCGGCGCACCCCATGGGCAGGGTTCCCGAGGGCGGCTGGCCCAAAGACCCCACGAACGCTCTCGCCCTCGAGATCCGGGAGACTCTCGACGCGTTCAACACCGAGTTCAGCTCGATGCTGCGAGCTCTTGAGCGCGCGTGGCGGGCGGACGATCCGAACGAGGGCAAGAGCGAAGTGGATACCGCGGTCGGGCACATGTTCAAGATGGGGCCCCTCGCGCGCTCCCTGATGGTGAAGCCGCTTCCGGACGGCGGCGGGAAGACCTACGGACCGGAGTTCCTCTACGTCGGGTAAAGCCGGCACTGTCGCCTTCTTCGGCTTCGACATCCGCGACATGAGGCGTTGTTGCTCGTCGGGACATGCCGAGAGTCGTGGTTGGGGGGGGGTGCACGACACACGGGGGGGGGGTGGGTGGGGGTGTTGGGGTGCGGGAGGGGGTGGGTGCGGGCGGGGCGGGGGGTGGGGTGGGGGGTGGTGGGGCCGGC
>NZ_JBHZAV010000260.1:0-10708 GCF_042754445.1 Embleya sp. NPDC059213 | reverse complement strand
GTGATGTTCACCGACTCGATCAACGCCAAGAAGCAGGCGGGCGAGGCCAAGGAGGAACTCCGCGTCGTCGACGTCGCCCAACTCCTCCTGCAATCGGTACAACTCCCCGAACCACCGGCGACCGAGACCGAGCCGGAGGAGGCGACGGAGCCGGAACCGGCCAAGTAGCCGCAACCGCGCGACGGCGCCTGCCGGCCCGAAGCCCCCGCCCCCGACCTGTCGTCGGGGGCGGGGGCTTCTCGGGTTTCCGGCGGGGCGGGCGACGGGTGAACCGGTGGGCCGACCTCGCGACGCGCGCCGGCCGGTCGCGGGCCCGGTGCGGGCGTCGGCACCGATCCCGGCTCCGCTCGGTCGAGCATCAAGTGCCCCGATTCGTAATTGCCTTTCCGATATCGGAGTCGATGGGCATTTCGCTGTGTACCGTGGCTTCTCGATCGGCTCCGAGCGCAGCGTGGCTGCATGGTGACGAAGGGTTATGGAGCTTTGCGAGCTTCGGGAAAGCGTCGGATGGTATTGGTGGCCGGATTCGCGGCGGCCGTGCTCGTGGGTGGTTTGCCGCCGTTCGATGCGGCGTTCGGCACGCAGGACGACTCGCCGCCGGCGGCGGTGGCGGGCGTCGAGCCGGAGCCGGCCGCCGTCGTGCCGGAGTCGGTCGGTGCGCCGTCGGCGGGTGCCGGGTGGCGGTCGGGTGGGGCGGTGCGGTTGTCGTCGAGCGGCTACACGTTCCGGTTCCACGATCGCAGGGCGGTCGCCTGGCTGGGTCCGTACGTCGAGCGCACGGCGGCCGAGTTGCGGCGGATCACCGGGTTGCCGATCGCGGTGGACACCGAGCCGGCCGGCGATGCGACCGCGCGCGGCCGGGGCGACATCGTGGTGGGCGTACTGCCGCACCCGTGCCTGGTGCCCGCCGACGGCGGCCCGTGGCGGGTGGTCACCGACGGAAGCGGCACTCCCGATTGGAGTTGCGGCTTCCATACCCGGGCGCTCGGGGACACGGTCGTCGGTGGACAGGCGTTCATCGACGCCTCCTTCTTCCGTGCGGACGGCACGCCGATCGCCCGATTCGGCGAGGCCGGCATGCGCAATCACATCAGCCACGAACTGGGCCACACCCTGGGCCTGGCCCATGCGGACGACGCACCGGGGGGCTGCCCCAAGGGTGCCGACTCGGCCGAACGCCCGGTGATGTGCACGTCATCCAACGGCTATCAGGACTCCCGTGCGGGCCGGTACGTCCAGCAGTTCGACGTCCAGGGCCTGCGGGCGCTCGCGGCGGCGGCGGGCGCGCCGGTGCCGCCGCAGGGTCGGGTGGTCGGGATCGGCGGCCGGTGTCTGGAGGTCGAGGGCGGTACGGCCGCCAACGGCACCCCGATTCGGATCCGGGCCTGCGACCTCGGCCCGGGGCAGTCCTGGATCCTGGAACGGGACGGCACACTGCGGGCGTTGGGCAAGTGCCTCGACAACGCGGGCAATCGCCGCACCGACGGCAACCGGATCCAGTTGTTCGACTGCAACGACTCCGCCGCGCAGAAGTGGATGGTCGACGCACAGGGTCGGATTGTGCACGTCGCGAGCGGTGGGGTGCTCGACGTGGCGGGTGGGAAATCCGCGAACGGGACTGCGGTGCAACTGTATTCGGCCAACGGCGACAGCGGCCAACTCTGGCGCGTCCCGACCTAGGCAGGGCCGTGGCCGCCGGGTGCGCGGTGCCGCGGCGTGGATCGCGACGGGCTCCGAGAGTCGGGCAACCGACGGTTTGTGCCATTTGGCGCAACCTCGGAGGCCGGCTGATTTGCTGCCTTTTTCTTGCCGGGAACGGGCTCTAAAGTCGTGTTCACGGGTGGTGACGGCGTGATCACGGAGACGTGACGAGTCGGCGGCATCCTGGGGGGCGACCGTGATTCCCGTGTCACGCCGGGGTTGATGGTCGGAGGGGGGAGGGGCGTTCGACGACCCGTGCGACGGCTTGCGGGCGATGCTCGACGGGAGGGGGTCCGTCGACGTCGCGGGCAGGTGTCGAGGGTTGTCCCGCAACGCTTTCGAGGCCGGTACGTCGGGTGGCGTACCGTCTCGGATCCGTTCGTGCGGAGTCGACGGCGCACCGAGGTGCACGGGTACGGCGGCGCGCGCCGCCGTACCCGTCACCTGTTCCGCCGGTGTTCGTGGATGCCGATGTCCCGGACCGCGCCGGGGACTTGCTCGATGGGGGTGTCGTCAGCCTTCGGCCCGATGTCGGTGGCCGGTGTGAGGAGGAACGCCCCTGCGGTGTGCGACCTGGGAGGGATGAGCCCGCTCGCCGCGCCGGATGACGCCCGCTCGGGGTGGCCGACCGTAGCGTGCCGGTGTGCAAAAACTCTATGCCTGGCTGCGTGCGCACCCGCTGTCGGTGGACGCGATGATCGTGCTTCCGTTGTTGTTGACGAGTGCCGGTCAGGTGTACGACGACAACGCGCCGGGTGGCTTCACCCGTTGCGGGCAATCGATCCTCGTGGTGCTCTACTGCCTGGGCGCGACGTTGCGCAGGGCGCGCCGCCGGGCCGCGTTCGCGCTGGTGGCACTGGGCTGTGCGGGACAACTCGTGATGACGCCCGGGATGACCGTGGCGAGCTTCGCGGTGCCGATGGTGCTGTACGTGGCGGCCAAGTCCGGGACCCGTCGGCAGTCGCGAATCGCGCTGGTCTGCGTATTCGCCGTCCCCGTCACGTTCTACTGCGTGCGCCGGGGCAGCAGCCTGGACCTGAACGTGCGCGAGGCGGTGTTCGTCTACAGCTTCCTCACCATCACCCTCGGCATCGCCTGGGTGCTCGGCGACTCGATGCGCACCCGCCGCGCCTACTACGCCGAACTCGAAGAGCGGGCGGCCCGGCTGGAGTTCGAGCGGGACCAACAGGCGCAGATCGCCGCAGCGGCCGAACGATCCAGGATCGCCCGCGAGTTGCACGACGTGGTGGCGCACAACGTGTCGGTGATCGTGGTCCAGGCCGACGGCGCGAGTCGGGCCATCGACAACTCGCCGGACAAGGCGCGCGAGGCGCTGGACACCATCGCCCGCACCGGCCGCGAGGCGTTGGTGGAGATGCGCCGGCTGCTGGGCGTGCTGCGCGCGCAGAGCGAGACCGAGGCGCTGGTGCCCCAGCCGAGCCTGCGACACCTGGACGACCTGGTCGGCCAGGTCGCGCGGGCGGGCCTGTCGGTGGGCCTGGTCGTCGAGGGCGTGCCGATCGACCCGTCGCGCACCGTCGCCTCGACCGCCTACCGGATCATCCAGGAGGCACTGACCAACACCCGCAAACACGCCGGTTCGGCCGCCACCGCCGAGGTCCTGGTCCGCTACCGCGAGGACGCGCTGGAGGTGCGGATCCGCGACGACGGGCGCGGGGCGCAGGCGCCGGGGGACGGGATGGGCCACGGCCTGATCGGCATGCGCGAGCGCGTCGCGATGCACGACGGCCGGCTCCACATCGGCCCGGGCCCGGACGGCGGTTGGACCGTGCACGTCGTACTGCCCTACGAGAGCGCCCACGACGCGGTGACGCGACCCGCCCGGTCGACACCGGAGACGGTGGTCGGTCCATAGACGGCGCAGTCGGGCCGGCTCAGGTCGGCGGGGGTGTCGAGCGGGTGTCGGGGAGGGCGGGCAGGCGCACCCGGACCACGGTGCCGCGCTCGGGCGCGGGGTCGATCCGGATGTCGCCGCGGTGCATGTCGACGATCGCCGCGACGATGGACAACCCCAGGCCGCTGCCGCCCTGGGCCCGGCTGCGGCTCTTGTCCGCGCGGTGGAAACGATCGAAGACGTGCGGCAGGTCGGCGGCCGGGATGCCCGGGCCGCCGTCGCGCACCGTCAGCAACACCCGATCGGCCTCGCGCCGCAGTTCGACCGAGGCCGGCGCGTCCGGCGGCGTGTGCATGCGGATGTTGCCGAGCAGGTTGGCCACCAACTGGCGCAGTCGATCCTCGTCGCCGAGCACCAGCACCGCCCCCGGGCCCGCGAGGGCGGTGTGGTCGAGCGGCCGGTCGGGCTCGACGGCGGCGGCGTCGCGGCACGAGTCGGCCACCACCCGGGCCAGGTCCACCGGTTCCAGGTCGATCTCCCGCTCCTCGTCCAGGCGCGCGAGCAGCAACAGCGCCTCGACCAGGCCGTTCATCCGACGCACCTCGGCGCGCATCCGAGCCACCGCGTCGTCCACCGAGGCCCGATCCGGGAGCGCGCCGCGCTGGTACAACTCGGTGTATCCGCCGATCGATTGCAGCGGCGTGCGCAACTCGTGGGAGGCGTCCGCGACGAAGCGCCGCAGCCGCTCCTCCGAGGTGTCCCGGGCCATGAACGCGGCCTGGATCCGGTCCAACATGCGATCCAGGGCGGTGGCCAACCGGCCGACCTCGGTCCGCGGGCCGATCAGCGGATTGTGCACACGCCGCGCGTAGTCGCCCGCCGCGATCGAGTCGGCGACACGGGCGGCCTGTTCCAACGGCCGCAGTTCGCGGCGCACGAACAGCGCGCCGAGCAGGCCCAGGGTCGGCAGCGCGATGCCCACGGTGATCAGCACGACGTACAGCGCGTGATCGGCCGCCTGTTCGGCGTCGTTCGTGCTCAACGCGACCAGGGCGGTACGCCCGTCGGTCAGATCCTGGATCCGGACCCGGAACCTCTCGTCCGAGCCGGGCTCGCCGGAGCGGGCGGTGACCGTGCGGCCGGCGGCCGGCAGCGTGCCGGTCAACTTCGGTCCCGGGCCGTGCGGCGGACGGCGGCCGGGGGCGGCCAGGGCGATGCGCAGGCCGCCGGGATACGTCAGCCACACGCCCGGATCCAGGCCGAGCGGCTGGTTGTTGCGTTCGCGCTGGTCCAGAGCTCGCAACGCGGCCACGGTGGTGTCGAGTTGGTTGTCCAGGCGGTCGAACAGCGAATCTCGCAATACGCCCACGGTGACCGCCGCACAGGTGTTGAGGACCACGGTGCAGACCAGGACGAGCACGATCACCAGCCGCCGGCTCAGCGGTTGCCGGCGTGTTCTGGGCCGCCGGCTCAGCACGGTGGGGTGCGCAGGCAGTAGCCCACCCCGCGACGGGTGTGGATCAGCGGGGTGCCCTGGCCGTCGTCGATCTTGCGGCGCAGGTAGCTGATGTAGGTGGCCACCACGGTGTCGTCGCCGTTGAAGTCGTAGGACCACACGTGTTCCAGCAGCCGGGCACGAGTCAGTACGTGGTCGGGATGCAGCATCAGGTAGCGCAGCAACCGGAATTCGGTGGGCGACAGATCGACGGGCCGGCCGCCGCGGCGCACCTGGTGGGCGGTGGCGTCGAGTTCGAGGTCGGCGACGCGAAGTACGTCGCCGCCCGGGTCGGTGCGACGGGTGCGGCGGAGCACGGCCTCGACGCGCGCGGTGACCTCGTCCAGGCCGAACGGCTTGGTGATGTAGTCGTCGCCGCCCGCAGTCAGGCCGCGGACCACGTCCTTGCGGGTGTCGCGCGCGGTGAGGAAGACCACGGCCACCGGGAGACCGTCGGAGCGCAGTCGGCGCAGCACCTCGAAGCCGTCGTCGTCCGGGAGCATCACGTCGAGCAGGATCAGCTCCGGCAGGAAGTCCCGGGCGACGGTGAGGGCTTGGCGGCCGGTGCCGGCGGTGCGGACGTCGTAGCCGACGAAGCGCAGGAAGCGGGCGACGGTGTCCACGATCGCGGGTTCGTCGTCGACGACCAGGAGACGGCCGCGATCCTGGGGTGCGGGGTGGGCGGGCCGGCCGGCCTGCGGGTCCGGGGGGCTCATCGGGGCCTTTCGGTCGAGTGGTCGGTGGTGGGTGGGTGGTCGGCGGGTGGTCGTGTGCGTACCACCGTGCCGGCATCCGCGCGGTGGTCGCGTGCGTGGGGTCGACGGGTGCTGCGGTGCGGTCCGCGACGGGTGCCGGCACCCGTTCAGGGTGTCGTACCAACAGGGGTCCGTTCTATGGGAGTTGCGTGTGAATGGCCCCGGCTGGGGCGGTTGTCGGCGGTTGCGGGACGGGTCGGCTCCTAGCGTGGTTCGCGTCGACCACCCCCGCCTTCGAAGTGCACCGTCCGGGAGTTCGTGATGTCCACGTTGTTGTATCGCCTGGGGCGCTTCGCCTATCGGCGTCGCCGGCTCGTCATCACCGGTTGGGTGCTGATCCTGCTGTTCGCGGCCGGTGCCGCGGTCACCCTGATGCGGCCGTTCGCGGCGCAGAACACCATCCCGGGCACCGAGTCGCAACGATCCCTCGACGTCCTGGAGGCCCGATTCCCCACCGCCGACGGCGCGGAGGGCCGGATCGTCCTCCGGGCGGCGGACCGCGGCACGATCACCGCGGGACCGGCGCGGCAGGCGGTATCGGCCGCCACCGCCGCAGCCGCCGCGCTGCCCGGGGTGGCCGCGGCCGAGGACCCGTACGGCGCCGGCGCGGTCTCGGCCGACGCGACCACCGCGATCATCGCGCTGACCTTCACCGAGAAGCAGGCCGAGGACGTCTCGGCGGCCACCCGGGACGCCGTCGAGGAGATCGCCGAGGGGGCCAGGGCACGCGGCCTGACCGTCGAACTGGGCGGCGACACGTTCGTCGAGCAGCCGGCGCCGTTCGGCGTCGGCGAGATCGCCGGACTGGTCGTCACGCTGGGCGTGTTGCTGTTCGTCTTCCGCTCGTTGCGCGCCTCGCTGGTGCCCCTGGCGACCGCGCTGGTCGGGGTGGTCGTCGGGGTGCTGCTGGTGCTCGCCGGCGGCCGTTTCGTGACCATGGACAGCAGTTCGCTCACGCTGGCGACGATGCTGGGTCTGGCGGTCGGGGTGGACTACGCGTTGTTCATCGTGTCCCGGCACCGGGATCAGGTGCGCGCCGGCGTGGAACCCGAGGAGTCGGCCGCGCGTGCGGTGGGCACGGCGGGGACGGCGGTGGTCTTCGCGGGCGCCACGGTGGTGATCGCGTTGGCCGCGCTGGCGGTGGTGCGGATCCCGTTCCTGACCGTGATGGGGGTGGCCGCCGCCGCCACCGTGGTGGTGGCCGTACTGGTCGCGCTGACCCTGTTGCCGGCGCTGCTGGGGGTGCTCGGGTCGCGGGTGGCGGCGAGTTCGATCCCGGCACTGCGCCGGTCGGCGGATCGGGCCGACGGCGGGCGGGGCGGCGCGGGCGACGGTGTGCGGGGCGGTGTGCGGGCGTCGGCGGGGCTGCGCTGGGTGCATGCGGTGACCCGGTCGCGGTGGGTGGTGTTGCCGTTGGGCGTCGCGGCGCTGGCCCTGTGCGCGCTGCCCGCCCTGGATCTGCGTCTGGGCCTGCCCAAGGACCGCAGCGACACCACGGCGGTACGAGCCCAGGACCTGGTCGACGCCGGCTTCGGCCCGGGCTATACCGGCGCGCTGATCGTGGTCGTCCAGGGCCCGAGGACGATGGTCGGGCCCGCGGCGGAGCAGGTCGCTGCCCGGGTGGCCGACCTGCCGGAGGTGGCCTCGGTGGCGCCGCCGGTGCCGAACGCGGCCGGGGACACCGTGCTGGTCAAGGTGATTCCGGCGACCGGCCCCGAGTCCTCGCGCACCCGGGACCTGCTCGACGACATCCGCCGGGCGCGCGATCCGATCGCCGCGGTCACCGGGACCCGGATCGACGTCACGGGCAGTACGGCGGTCGATCTGGACGTGGCGGCCAAGCTCGCGTCGGCGCTGCCGGTGTACTGCCTGGTCGTGATGGGCCTGGCGATCCTCCTGCTCACCGTGGTCTTCCGCTCGGTGGTGGTGCCGGTCAAGGCGGCGCTGGGTTTCCTGCTGTCGGTGCTCGGCGCGTTGGGCGCGGTGGTGGCGGTCTTCCAGTGGGGTTGGTTGTCCGGCCTGATCGGCCTGGACGGCACCGGTCCGATCGTGAGCTTCCTGCCCGTCCTGGTGATCGGCATCCTGTTCGGTCTGGCGATGGATTACGAGGTTTTCCTGGTCTCGCGGATGCGCGAGGAGTACACCCGCGGGCGGCCCGCGGAGGAGGCCCTGCGGGTGGGCTACGGCCACAGCGCGAAGGTGGTCACCGCCGCCGCGTTGATCATGATCTCGGTGTTCGGGGCGTTCGTGCTCTCCGACAACGGAGTGGTCAAGGGCATGGGTTTCGCGCTGGCGATCGGTGTCCTGTTCGACGCCTTCGTGGTGCGGATGACGCTGGTCCCGGCGGTGATGGCGATTCTCGACCATCGGGCCTGGTGGTTGCCCCGGCCACTGCACCGATTCCTCCCGCACATCGACCCGGAGGGCGCGAAACTCGCCCACCGACTCGATGCCGGGCCGCCGAACACGGCCGACGCGACCTCCGGGTCGGCCGCCGCGATGTCACGGGAGTGAGTGCACACGTGATGAACGAGACCGAATTCCCGCTTCAGGGGCCCGGCTTCCATATTCGCCTGGCGGAGTTGATCGAGGTGGTCCCGGACAACGACTGGCAGTGGAGCGTGTTGGAATGCATCGGCATCGGCACCATGCCATGGGAGATGAAAGCCTGCCGAACGGGCGAACTCGTGCTGGCCTCACAGGTCGGGTTCCTGATGTCCTGGCACGAGTTCAAGGAATTCGCGGACGGACTGGAATGGGCCGAGGACCTGCTCGTCGTCGCCGCGGAGTCGCGCGAACGCCTGAAACCCGAACAACTGCGCATCGACGACTTCTCCGACTGCCTGCTGACCCTGGAGGCATTCGCCAACACCACCTGGACGGTCACCGCCCACCCCCGCCTCTCCGACACCGTGGACATCGTCGAACTGCTCCGGAGCCGGTACGGGGGTAGCTGACGGGCACGACCGGCCACGCCGGGGCCGCAGGGCGGAGTCGGTCGCGGTGGCGCCGGTGAAGCCGCAGCCGTCGACGCCTACGGGCCGGCGTGGCGTTGCGAGTGGGCGGAGCGCGGGGTGGGCCAGGGCTGCTCCGGTGCTTGCTCCCGGACCAGGCCGGTCAGGACGGCGTCGACCAGTCGCTCCGCCTCCCGGTCGGTGGCGCGCGGGCCGTCGAGTTCGACCAGGCCGTCGGTGAGCAGCGTGGCCAACCCGTGCACGGCGGCCCAGACCACGAATTCGGCTCCCGGGCGGGCGGTGGAGGGCAGTTCGCCGGTGTCGACGAGCCGGTCCAGTTCGGCGACGAGCACGTCGTGGGGATGCGGGGAGATCGGGGTGCGTGGGTCGGACCGGCCGGCGGCGAAGGCCAACCGGGCGACCGCCGGGTCCTCCATGGCCCAGCGCACGTAGCTGCGGCCGTAGGCGATCAGACGCCGGTGGGGGTGGTCGCCAAAGGCGCGCCCGGCGGCCCGCCGCAGCCGCTCGCCGAGGCGGGCGATCACCCGTTCGGACAGGGTGCGCACGAGTGCGTCGCGCGAGGGAAAGTGATGGTAGGCGGCGCTCGGGGCGACGCCGACCCGGGCCGATGCCTCACGCAACGACCAGCCGTCGACTCCGCGTTCGCGTACGAGTGCCTCGGCGGCGTCGAGCAGCGCGGCGCGCAGCTCGCCATGGTGATAACGCTCTTTGCTCACCGGTGGATCTTAACAGTGTTCAGACGTGCGGTCCCGGATCGGTGTTATGGTCCATGGGTTGTCTGAACACTGATCAGATGGGATGGCCCGGGAATGTGCCCCGTTGAACCCTTCTCGAACGACTCGATCGCGGACACCGGACCGGCCGGTGGATCGGCGCCGCCGGACGTGCGCGACGCCCCGCCGCCGGTGGTGCGGGGCGAGCCGGTGGAGTTGTGCGCCGGTGTCTTCGTCATCCCCGACAACCGGGTACCGCTGGTGCCCAACATCGGGATCGTCGTCGGCGAGCGGGCCGCGCTGGTGATCGATACCGGCCTCGGTCCCCGCAACGGTGCCCGGGTGCTCGACCGGGCCAGGCGTTTGGCCGGCGACCGGCCGCTGTACCTGACCACCACGCACTTCCATCCCGAACACGGCTTCGGCGCACAGGCGTTCAAGGGTGCCGCGACGATCGTCTACAACCGGGCCCAGCGCGAGGAATTGCGCCGCAAGGGTGCCGGCTACACGGGCATGTTCGCCGGGCTCGGGCCGCACGTCGCAGCGGCCCTCGAAGGTGTCGAATCGGTTGATCCGGACATGGTCTACGCCGACGAGGCCGAGATCGATCTCGGCGGCCACATCGCGGTGTTGCGGGCTTCGGGGCCGGCGCACACCGGGTCCGACCAGACCGTGCTGATCGACGGGCGGGTGTTGTTCACGGGCGATCTGGTGGAGACCCGGATGTTCCCGATCCTGCCGTACTTCCCGCCGTTCGACACCGACGTCGACGGGAGCGGTTGGATCGCCCTGCTCGACCGACTGCTGGCCGACGAGCCCGAGATCGTCGTTCCCGGCCACGGCGAGGTCGCCGATGCCGGACTGATTCGCGAGGTTCGGGGCTACCTCGACCATGTGCGCGCCGAGACCCGGCGGTTGCGGGCGGACGGGGTCTCGGTCGACGACGCGGCGGCGCGGATCGATCGGGACGCGCGGGCCCGGTGGGCGACCTGGGACAACCCCGAGTGGATCGGCTTCGCGGCACGGGCCTTTTGGCACGCCGACTCGGGCGTCGATGCCAAGGGGTGAGGGAGCACGTCGGGCGTCCCCGCCGACCCGGGCGGGCGCGCGTCCGCGACGGGCCGCGCCCCGCCCGCCGACGGTCGGCGGTGGGCGGGGCGCGGGGGGTGCCGGTCGATCGGGCGGTCAGTGCGGGTAGGGGTAGATCAGGCCCG
>NZ_JBHZAV010000259.1:0-10714 GCF_042754445.1 Embleya sp. NPDC059213 | reverse complement strand
AGCACGTCGTGATGCGTGTTCGGGGGCGTGTCCATCGCGGGTGATCGGCGGCTGTACCCGTCGGCCTCGGCGTCGACGGGTGTAGCCGGCAATGGGGCGGGAGTGGTTTCATTCGTGGCGAGGTTTCGGTCGGCGTCGGGTTCGGCCTTGGCCGGTTCCGTTGAGGGCGGCGAGTCGGGCGAGGGGTGTTCCCTGGTTCCACAGCCCGAAGAAGTCACGGTGGACCGCGAGGATGCCGTTGTCCACGGCGAAGGTTGTCGACTGCTTGCTGAACGTACCGGTGGTGACCAGGACGGCGACGTCGGCGGCGAAGTGGGTCTTGGCGCCGAGGAGATCGCGGACCTCCTTGGGGGCGATCCTGCGGGTGGGCGCGTAGCGTTTGCACTGGATCACCGCGAAGCGCCCGTCGGGCAGGCGGCACAACACGTCCGCCCCGTTGTCCCCGGAGCCGCCGACCCGACGCACCTGCGTGCAGCCGTCGTTGCGGCACAGGTCGGCCACCAGTTCCTCGAATTGTGTCCCGGTGAGGGCGTCCACCTCCGCCAGGGTCCGCCGTCGTCCGGCGGCCACCGCGTCCTGGTGTCGCCACCGCTCGTCCGCCGCCCGCGCGGCACGGTGGGCACCCCACAACCGCCGCCCCACCTCCGCGAGGCCGACGACCACCGACACCGCGACGGCCACCCCGCCGCCCCCGACGGCGAACGCGAGCGCCACCACGATCAGCAGCGCGACGATCACCGCCACCCGCGTCCCCGTCGATCGCGGCACCCCTTGCGTCGAACCACGCTTCTGCGGCTGCGTCATGGCGATCCCCCGCGTCGTCGACATCCTCGATTCCAGTGTGGACGCCGACGCGCGGCGCCGGGGCCGGTATGGCGTTTCGTGTGGTTTCGCGGGAGTGGGTGATCGGCGACGGGCGGGGCGGCGGGCTGTCATCCTGGCGGCCGGGATCACGGGCTCGAGTGGAGGTGGGTCGTGCACGTCGGGGGCGCGTTGGTGGTCGGGATCGGCGGGACCGCATCCACCGATCGGGTACGCGCACTGGTGTGCACCCGGATCGGTGGGCGGGCCGTTGCCGTCACCGGCGGTACGAACGACGAAACGGTGCGGATCTGGGACCTGGTCTCCCGGCAGGCAACCGTGTTGTCCTTCCCCGACCAGGTCGATGGAGTACTGGCGGTGACCCCCAACCGGGCGTTGGTCGTCGGGTGCGGGAACGACGTCGTCGTGTTGGAACACAACCAGGATTGGTGACGGACCGAACCCCGGGGTCGCCCACGACGTCTCGGCCCCGGTTCACATCTCCCGGTACGTCTCGGCGCGTTGGTCAGCGCTTGACCGGCGGGCAGTAGCCGGTCTTCTCGCCGATCGAGTTGATCTCGGCGTTGGGCCGCGTATCCCCCGCATAGTTGATCTGGTCCGTGCACTTCACCCCGGCCTTGTTGGGGGTGCCCGACGGCGTGCCTTCGTTCTTCGGTGCCGGGCAGTAACCCGTCTTCTCGCCGATCGAGTTGATTTCGGCGTTGGGCCTCGGGTCCCCGGCGTAGTTGATCTGGTTCGTGCACTTGACCCCGGCCTTGTTGGGGGTGCCCGGCGGGGTGCTGTGGGAGGAGCCGGAAGGGGTGTCGGCCCGAGCGGAGCCGGGGGTGGCATCGGGTACGGAGGTGCGGGATTGCGGGGTGCCGGTGGAGACGGAAGAGCCGGTGGTGGAAGAGGGCGTCTTGTCGCCACCGCCGTTGTCACAAGCCGTCAGTGCCAGGCCGGCAGCCACGATGGCGAGGGTGAACCCTGAAATCTTCCGAACGTGCATGCTCTCGTCCTCCGAGTCGGGCACCGCTCCTGGTGAGCGGGCTCTCGGAGGTTTCAGACACGGGCGCCGTCGGCCCAGTTGCAAGGCGGCGCACGTCAGGACACGTTCGTGACACATCCGCCTGCTTCGTCACGTCGGACCGGACGGCGCGGACGATCACGTCCGTGTCCTCGACGGCCGAGGCCCCGGAGCGCAACGACCACGAGGAGCCGTCGGGCCCGGGGCGTCCCCGGACGCCGCCGTCAGGTGTCCGTCGCGGTCAACGTCGCGAGGCGGAGGGTGAGTTCGCGGTCCTGCTCGTCGAGGTTCCACTTGCCCTCCCGTGCGACGTGGTTGGTGACCCAGAAGACCATGACCCGATCGGCCGGGCGGATCAGGAATCGGGCGTAGGACAGGTCGTTGCCGCCGCTGTGCGTGGCGATCGGGCCGGGAACGCCGGGAGCACCGGGCAATATGGACCAGCCGTAGCCGTAGGACTGGGTCGTGTCGGGGCCTTCGGGCACGTGCGGAGCGAACATCTTCGCCTTGGCCGCGGCGGGCAGGATCGACTCGCCGTCCAGGGCGAGATACCAGCGGTACATGTCGTGCGCGGTGGAGAGCAGGCCGCCGTTGCCGCGCAGGTTCCAGTAGGGGCCGTCGGGCGCCCACGGATGGTCCAACGGGGTGCCGTGGCCGCGACCGTCGGAGTCGTATTCGACGGCGATGTCGTCGCGTCGCGGGTCGGCCGCACGATAGCCGGTGCGGGTCATCCCGGCCGGCTCGAACAGGTTCCGGGCAAGGAACTCGGGGTACGGCGTGCCGGACGCCCGCTCGACGATCGCGGCCAACATCGAGTATCCGACGTTGGAGTACGCGAACATGACACCCGGCGTCGACTCCAGGGGCGCCGCGAGCGCCCGGGTGAGCAGGGCGTCGCGGCTCAGTGGTGCGTAGTCGTCGCCCAGGCTCTCGGGCAGGCCCGAGGTGTGGGTGAGCAGGTGGTGCACGGTGATGCCGCGCTTGTCGGCGGGGACCGGCCCCAGGTGGTCGGAGATCGGATCCGTCACCCGCAGCGCGCCGGTCGTCTCCAGCTTCAGGATCGCCGCGGCGGTGAAGGACTTGGTGATCGAACCGATGTCGAAGACGGTGTCGCATCCGGCGTCGATGCCCGCCTCCCGGTTCGCTCGGCCTCGGCCCCGACAACCGACGAGTCCGCCGTCCTTGGCCGTGACCACCGCCCCTCCCGCACCGGACGGCCAGTGTTTGTCCAGGTACGCGGCAACGGCCGCCGCCCGCGCGGGCATCGGCGCGCCGGCCGTGCCCGTGGCACCGGCCGTGGCACTGCCCGCCGCCCCACTGGCCCGCACGGAAGCGGAAGCGGAAGCCGAGGCGGAGGCGGAAGCCCCTGCCCTCTCGTGGTCCTCCCTCCCGCCCGAGCAGCCCGACAGCGCCAGCGCCGCAGCCGACGCCCCCGCCACGAACGCGAACCGACGTCGACGCACACATGGGATCCGTGCCACGGCGTCCCCCCGAAGTACCGGACGCGGACCTCCCGCGTCGTCCCCACCACGCTACGAATCGGCGACACCGGGCGTCTTCCCACACGAGAGCCAACTTCGGTTCCCCGCATGGGGGAAAACAAGACACCCGCCTCCCCCGCCCGAGGGACCGCCGAACCGGTGACCTGCGCGGCGGTTGCCATGTCGTACCGCGCCGCCGGTCCGACCGCGGAGGACGCTGATCGGATGGTGGCGCCAGGAACGAGACCGGATCCGAACGACGAGCCGCCGTCCGCCGAACCGGCCCGATCCGAAGGCCCGCCACACCCCACGGGATCCCACGCCGCCCCACCACCCCCGCCGCCCGCCTCCCGAATCCGCCGCCTGCTCGCCCACCCCTACCCGACCATCCCGCCGAACACCCGCCGCGTGGTCCGCCGTTGGCCCGACCTGATCGGCATGTGCGTGGCCACGGCGTTCCTCTGGCTGTCGCTGACCCCGTCCCTGCTGCCGCGTCCATGGCCCTGGCAGGGCCTGATCGGTGGACTGGCCGGAATCGCCGGATACGCCCTCGGCGTGCTCGCGGCCACGGCGATCCGCGCGTGCGTCGCGCGCCGCCCCGGCGAGCGGTTCCGGGTGCGCGCGTGGTGGGCGTACTACCTGGTGGCCGGCATCGGGACGGTCGCCGGCCTGGTGTGGTCGGCGCAGGCCCAGCGCCGGCTGCGCGCGCTCCAGGGCCTGAACCCGTCGTCGCCCTGGAACGGCCTGATGATCGTGGTGATCACCCTCGGCACCGGGCTGCTCCTGCTCACCCTCGCCCGCGGCCTGCGGCTGGCGGCCCGCACGTCGATCCGCTGGTTGGGCCGCCGGCTGCCCCGCCCGCTGGCCTACGTACTGGGGCCGGCCGCGGTCACCCTCCTGGTCGTGGTCAGCCTGCACGACGTGGTGTGGGAGCGCGGCTTCATCGGATTCGTCGACCACACCGCGAAGGCGATCAACGGCGCCATCGACCCCAACCTCCCCCGCCCCGACTCGCCGCTGCGCTCCGGCGGCCCGGGCTCCCTCGTGTCCTGGCACAGCCTGGGCGCCAACGGCCGCAAGTTCGTCGCGCAGGCCACCGACCCGGCGCTGATCACCCGGTTCACCGGCCGACCCGCCGCCGTCCCGATCCGGGTCTACATCGGCGAGAACCCGGAGGACGAGGACTTCCGCGAGGCCGCCGACCTGGCCGTCCGCGAACTCGACCGCACCGGCGCCTGGACCCGCGCGGTGCTCGCCGTGCAGGCGACCACCGGCAGCGGCTGGGTCGACCCGAACCTGGCCGCCCCGCTGGAGTACATGTACGCCGGCGACACCGCGACGGTCGCGATCCAGTACTCGTACCTGCCCAGTTGGATCTCCTTCCTGGTCGACCGAGGGCGCGCCGAACGTGCCCAGCGGGCCCTGTACCACGCGGTCCGGGCACGGTGGTCCGCGCTGCCCGCGGCGGATCGCCCCAGGCTGGTGCTGGGCGGCGAATCCCTCGGCGCGTACGCCACCGACGCCGTCTTCGCCGACCCGGCCGAACTCATCGCCGGCGCCGACGCGGTCGTGCTGGAGGGACCGCCGTTCGCCAGTCGGCTGTGGAATCGCATGGAGGACGACCGCGACCGGGGCAGCCCGGTGTGGCGGCCGGTGTACGACGGCGGCCGGCACGTACGCTTCGGCCAGTTCCCCGCCACGGACCTGCGCCGCCCGCCCGGCCCGTGGGAGCGACCGCGGATCGTCTACCTCCAGAACGCCTCCGATCCCGTGGTGTGGTGGAGCCCCGACCTGTTGTTCGACAAGCCCGCGTGGTTGCACGCGCCGCTCGGTCCGGACATCACCCGCGAGGTGCGCTACTACCCGATCATCACGTTCTGGCAGACCACGGTGGACCTCGCGGTGTCCTTCGGTACCACCGCCCCGCACGGCCACCGCTACGGAAACGGCGCCGCGGTCGCCTGGGCGGCCACGCTCCCACCCCCGAACTGGACGGACACCGACACCGACCGACTGCTCGCCTTCATGGCACAACACCCGCTCCGCCATTAGGCATCGGGGGCGGGGAACCCGAACGCGTCCGGGCCCGCAACCAAGGCGTCATGTACCGCGTTTCCCGAGAAAAGTGCCTTGGTCGGCGGAATCCGGGGCGCATACGCTGGCTTCGCCGCGCGCGCGGACAAGCGGACACCATGTGCCACGTGGACGGACCAAAGGAACCGAAAGAATCCTCGGGAGCCTCCAGTGAGAAGCACGAGAACTGTGCTGTGCGCTCTGCTCGTCACCTGCACCGCCGGCCTCTCGCCCGTCGCCGCCTCGTCGGCGGCGGCAGCGTCGGCGTCGCCGGCGGGTCGGAGCGCGTTCGCCCTGTCCAGCACCGCCTTCGTCGACGGCGGCCTCATCCCCAAGATCCACGAGTGCACCAGCGGCGGCGGCAACGACCCCGCGAAGAAGAACGAGTCCCCGCCACTGGCCTGGTCGGGTGCTCCGGCCGGCGCCAAGAGCTACGCCGTGGTCATGCGCGACCTCGACAACGCCGACCTCATCCACTGGGTCGCCTACGACATCCCGGTGAACACGACCTCGCTCCCGCAGAACGTCGAACACGCCTACCGGCCGTCGGTCCCGGCCGGAGCCCGGCAGGTCTACTACCGGGGAAGCGCGAGTCTCTTCGGCTACCAGGGCCCCTGCTCGCCCTCGACGATCAACACCTACGAGTTCGTCGTGTACGCCCTCGACCGCACGTCGTTGACCGAACTGAACTCCGCCTCGTCCACCCGGACCGCCGCCCGGACGATCACCGCCGCCTCGATCGGCTCGGCCGGGATCAGCGGCGAATCGTAGCCCCCGCCGCCCCGCCCCAACGACCGCGGTGGGGCGGCGGATCGGGCCACGATCCGTCGAACTCGTGGGGGTGCGGCGGTGGTTGCCGTCCGTCGGCGGACGGGCGGCTCACCGCCGTGCGGCGTCGTAACGCCAGAACGGGCGTACCGCGAGGGCGCCCACGACGACCAGCAGGATGCACACCAGCGCGCTGCCCGACCAGGCGATGACCAGTGTCGTGCTCGCCGCCATGGCTCCCGCGCGCAGGTCGCCGAGCCGGGGGCCGCCGGTGACGACGACGGTGAAGACACCCTGCATGCGTCCGCGCATCTCGTCCGGCGCCCACGTCTGGAGGATCGTCTGCCGATAGACGGCGCTCACCAGGTCCGCGGCGCCGGCGAGCACGAGGAACAGGACGGCGAGCCACAGGGTGTGGGTGAGCCCGGCCAGCGTGATGGCGGTTGCCCAGCCGACCACCGCGAGGGTGAGCGCGACGCCCTGACGACGGATGCGCGCGATCCATCCGCTGCACAGGCCCGCCGCCAGGGAACCGATGGCGACCGCCGAGTACAGCACGCCGATGCCGCCGTGGAAGCGGGTGGCGGCGGCCTCGGGGAAGAGCGCGTTCGGCATGGCCAGCACCATGGCGGCGATGTCGACGGCGAACGACATCAACAACACCGGACTGCCGCCGATGAAGCGAAGTCCCTCGACCACGGCGCGTATTCCGCTGCCGATCGCCGCCCCCGTCGGTTCGATGGCAGGCAGCCGAAACGTCGAGTACAGGGAGAGGGTGAACAGGACCGCGTCGGCGGCGTAGGCGTAGCCGAAGCCGTGCGGGAGGGTGAGCAGGACGCCGGCGACGAGCGGCCCCAGGATCTGGCCGATGTTGCCCACCGTGAAGCTCAACGTGTTGGCGGCGGGGACCAGTTCGGACGGCACGATGCGCGGGATGATCGCGCCGCGCGCCGAGGACGCCGTGGCGAAGCCGGCCGCCTGGACGGCGACCAGGACCAGCAACAGCACCTCGGACCGGACGTTCAGGAGCGTCTGGGCGAGCAGCGCGATCGTCACCACCCAGGTCACGAGCGACGACCACAGGCAGAGCCGGCGACGATCGACCCGGTCGGCGATCGCTCCGCCGTACAGGCCGAACACGAGGATCGGCACGAATCCGGCGAGGCCCGCCAGCCCCACGTACAACGACGAATGCGACATCTGGTAGATCTGCACGGGGACGGTGACCTCGGTGACCATCGTGCCCACCAGCGACGCGCCCTGACCGACCAGCACCCGCCGATAGGCAGGCACGGCCAGCGGGCGGGTGTCCACGGCCGCGCGACGAATGCCCCCGGCCAGGCGGCCCGCCCGAGCCCGCGGCTCGTTCGTCGACTGGCGGTCCGGGGCCTCCGGTGCGGTGCTCACGACGTCACGCTGTCACGAGTCCCCGCCGGCCTGCTTCCATTAATCTGCCTATTCATGTCGCAGAACCGCCGGCACCGGTCGATCGCCCCCGCCACCGCGCACGCGCACGCCGCCGGCGAGTTCATCAGCCGCCATCGGCACCCCTACCACCAGCTCATCTACGTCAGCGCCGGCGTGCTCGCCGTCCGCACCGGGCAGGGTGCCTGGGTGGCCTGCCGGGACCGTGCCGTCTGGATCCCGGCGAACACGTGGCACGAACACCGGGTCTACGGGCACAGCTCCGTACACACCCTGGGCTTCGCGTCGGACGACACGCCCCTGTCCGTCGACTCGCCCACCGTCGTGGCCGCGGACGGTCTGCTGCGCGAACTCTTCGTCGCCTGCACCGAACCGGACCTGCCGACCGCCGAGTCACGGCGGCTCCGGGCGGTCCTCAACGATCGGCTGCGCCGCGCCCGCGTACGACCCCTGACCCTGCCGACGGCCCGGGACCCGCGACTGGCGCACGCCTGCCGGGTGGTCGAGGAGGACCTGAGCCGGCCCCGGACCATCGCCTGGCTGGCCCGCCACGTCGGTGTCGGCGAACGAACGCTCACCCGGCTCTTCCGCACGGAGTTCGGCACGACGTACCCCCGGTGGCGGACCAACACCCGGGTCTTCCACGCCATGATCCAACTGGCCGAGGGAGCCGACGTCACCACGACGGCCCGCCGCTGCGGCTGGGGCACGACCAGCGCGTTCATCGACACCTTCGCCCACACCATGGGCCAGACCCCGGGTGCGTACCGAAGCGTGGCGCTGCACGAGGCCGACACCGGCCCATCGACGGAGGACCCGGCCCCGAGCCGCCCGACGCCCGACCGATCCGGCCGGGCCCCCGGTGCCGACCCTGCGCCCCCGACCACGACATCCGCGCCCGATTCACACGGACCGGCATGAACGGCACCCACGGGAGGAGCACGCCGGCGTGACGACCCGTTCGGCCCGCCGGGACGACTGTCAGCCCTGGCCCAGGACCAGTCGCTGAGCGGAGCGCACCGGTCGGCCGAAGTGGGCGCAGCGCTCCTCGAAGCCCGGCGGGAGCCACGTGCCGCCCAGGAGCCGGGGGTGGGACGGGAAGGCCGCGAGGGCCGCCAGCGCGAAGACCAGGGACGCCCAGGGAGTGGCGAGGCGCACGTTCATGTAGCCCTTGCCGTACATGTCGTGGTAGCGGGCCTCGAACACGCCGGCCTCGGGCAGGTCGATCTGGTCGAGGCCGGTGAAGCCGAGGCTCAGCGGATTGCGGGGGTGGGCGAGGTACGCCGACATCCGCGTGATCGTCAGTTCGCCGCCGCCGTCGTGCACCCAGCGCGGGACGGTGTCCTGCTGCGCGCGCTTGCGACGCGCGGAGTTGCTCAGGGCGGTGAGGGCGAGCGCACCGACCACGAACCCCGGCCTGCCGACCGCCGCCACCCCGGTGGTGCGGTAACTGCCGTTGCCCACCGCGCGCAGCCTGAACTGCTCCCCGGTGCCGGTCGCGAGCACCCGCTCCCCCGGCTCGATCCGGGCCGTACTCGCCACGAGCGGGCGGCGATCGGCCTGACCGGTGACGACATCGGCCACGATGTCGCAGGTGTGCCACAGGTATTCGTCGGTGTGCGTCCACCCCTCGGCCGCTGGTGGCCCCGTCCGGTTCCGCATGCTTGTCTCCTCGCTCCACGAGCCTGGCACCATGCCCAAGTCTAGGGCCGCGTCGAGCAGTCGGGCCTGGATGCGCTACGGGGTGGTCAGCGTCGGCCGGGCGCCGAAGGCGGGCACAGCTCGGCGAGAACGCTGTCCACCAGAGCCGCCGTGGAGTCCAGGACCGGCAGGATCCGCTCGGCCTCGGCCATGACGAGGGGTATCTCCGTACAGGCGGCGATCGCCATCCGGGCGCCGCGGTCGAGGAGTTCGCGGGCCGCCGCAGCGATGTGGCGGGCGGCCACGGCCGAGTCGCCACCTTCCTTGACCAAGGCGATGGCGCGGTCCACGTGCTCGCGCTGCGTAGCCGTCGAGACCTGGACGACCGTCAGCCCGAGGCCCTGCCCGGCGATCTCGTAGAGGCGGGCGGTACGGGTGCCCCGGGTCGCGAGCACACCGATGCGTTCCACATCCGGCCGGCGTGCCCGACACGACCGGAGTGCGGCGGTGACCATGTCGAGGATGGGCAACTCGGTGTGCTCGCGCAGTTCCCGGACATAGGCGTGGGCCGTGTTGCACGGGATGGCGACGCAGGACACCCGGGCCTGGGCCAGCCAACGCAGGCCCCGGAGCATCCCCGGGACCGGCGAGGGGCCCCGGCCGAGCAGGGCTTCGGTGCGATCGGGGACCGTGGGGTCGGCCCAGATGGCGACCCGGAGGTGCTCCTGGTCGCGCCGAGCCGGCGTGCGTTCGACGAGGCGGCGATAGAAGTGCGCGGTGGCCAGGGGACCCATCCCGCCGAGCACCCCCAGCAGGGGAGGTTCGCCGTCGTCGTGCGTCGGCCCACTCCGCTGCTCGGTGGGCCCCTTCCCCCGCCCCGGGGTGAAGTGACCGGCTCCGCGCCCGAGGTCGCGTGGGCCCTCGTCACAACACCCCGTCGCGCTCCGCGTCATCGTGTCGTCCCGGCAGTTCCCGCCTGCGTTCGCATGGTCGCCAGTCTCGGGCGGCGCCATCCGCTCCCGCTTCGTCCGCGACACCGAACGGCCCGACGCATCTCCGTCCCGGGCTCCGAAGCACCCACCACCGACGACGCCGTATCCCGTCGCGATCGGACAAGCATCGTCCCGGTGCCGTCGAGTGTGGTGTACGCGACGGGTCGCTCGCCCCCGTCACGCCGAGGTGCCGACGGCACCCGGGACGGAAGGTCACTTCATGGATTCCACGCCCGCGATGAGCATGGTCAGGACCGATTCGAACAGGACGTCCGGGGATTCCGGGTCGGATTCGGCCGCGAGGCGTCGCAGGTTCGGGAGTTCTTCGACCGACGGCGTCGTCGGTACGCCGATCCGTCCGGCCGGGTCCGCGCCGGGCGGCGGTCGGTCGTGCCAGGCGTCCCAGACCTCGGTGAAGCCGGAGACCTGGAGCACGGTGATCGACCAGGCCCGGTAGGCGTTCTGCGGGGGCATCCCGAGGTCCAGGAAGAACCCCACGAGTACGT
>NZ_JBHZAV010000258.1:0-10722 GCF_042754445.1 Embleya sp. NPDC059213 | reverse complement strand
TCGCCCACGACACGCCCTGCCCGGCCCGCGGCCCCGCCCCGGGCGCGTCGTCGGCCGGCGCGGACAGCACGTACCACACGCCCGCGTGCCCGGCGGGCGGGCGCACCGGCGCGTGCACCCGGTGCACCCGGGCGGCCCATCGCCCACGCCGGGTCATGATGTTGAGCACCCGGGTGGCGCCGCCCAGCAGCGTGGCCCGCAGCGCCGTGTCGCCGGAGAAGGCGAAGGGTTCGCCGAGCCGGTCCAGCCGGTGGTCGAGCCCGTCGTCGCCGACCAGATGTACGCCGTCGCCCGCCAGCAGGGTGATCGTGCGATCGACGCCGGGGAACGCGGAGAACGGCCCGTCGGCGGCGATCGTCGCGATGCTCGCGCGCCAGTCGAAGTCCGCCTCGGCCGCGTGCGGGGGCGACTGCGACCCGATCTCGCGGGTGTCGCCACCGCCGTTGCGCCACGGGCCGACCGGTAGCGTCTCGACGTCGAACGGGTTCATCACGCGCATGCCTACCTCGGGTCGGAGCCGCTCGGGCCCGCCCATGATGCCGGCGTGCCGGCCGGCGGCCGCCCGCGCCCGCTGTGCGCGGCTACCGTCGCAGTCGACCGTGCCCACGCCTGCTTATATGCCATGGAACATAATGCTCGCGCAGTGCGACCGACGACGATGAGCAGCCGATGGACCCGTCCGACACCCCCAAGAGCTGCTGCATGCCCGCACGCGGCGCCTCGCCCGCGCTCTCCCCGGCGCTCTCGATCACGCAGCCCGCGGCCCGCCGCGAGGCGCCGGCAGCCGCAGCCGCCGACGACGCGATGGTGCTGCTGCCGGGCGGCGGGTTCCCGATGGGCACCGAGGACGCCGAGGGCTTCCCCTCCGACGGCGAGGGCCCGGTGCGCCCGGTGCGGGTGGACCCGTTCCGGATCGACGTGTGCGCGGTGCGCAACGCCGAGTTCGCCGAGTTCGTCGCCGCGACCGACTACCGCACCGAGGCCGAACGGCTGGGCTGGTCGTACGTGTTCGCGGCCTTCCTGCCCGGCACGTTGCGGCGCGGCGCCCCTCGACCCGAGCGGGCGCCGTGGTGGTGCGGGGTGCGCGGAGCGCGAGTTGGCGGCTGCCGGAGGGGCCGGGCAGCTCGATCGAGGAGCGCGGCGACCACCCGGTGGTGCACGTGAGCCAGCACGACGCGGACGCCTACGCCCGCTGGGCGGGCAAGCGGCTGCCCACCGAGACCGGGTGGGAATACGCGGCGCGCGGCGGCTTGGCGCGGCGGCGCTACCCGTGGGGCGACGAATTGGAGCCGGGCGGCGAGTACCGCTGCAACATCCGGCGCGGCAGCTTCCCCACCAAGCACACCGCCGCGGACGGGTACCGCGGCACCGCACCCGTGCGCGCCTTCGAGCCCAACGGGTTCGGGCTGTACAACGTGTCCGGCAACGTGTGGGAGTGGTGCGCGAACTGGTGGTCGGTCGACCACGGCGGCGCGCACCCCGCGGTGAACCCGACCGGGCCCGCCACGGGCCGGGACAAGGTGCTGCGCGGCGGGTCCTACCTGTGCCACGACTCGTACTGCAACCGCTACCGGGTGGCGGCACGCACGGCCAACACCCCGGACGGCTCCAGTGGCAACACCGGATTCCGCTGTGCTCGGGACGCCGCTCCCACGCCGTGATGCAGTAGGTTCACCAGTACATATGAACCGGCCCGGCCCGGGCGGCACGCTCACCCGCCCGGGCCGAATGTCGAGCAGCGACCGACGACCGACGCGGTCAGCCGCGCTTGGCCACGGTGAGCAGCACCGCCGAATCCTCCAGCGCCTCCAGGCTGTGCCGCGTCTTCGGGGCGACCAGAAAATCGCCGGACCGCCCCTCCCACGACGCATCGTCACCGATCAACACGACCCGCCCGCGCAACACCATCAACGTCGCCTCGCCGGGATTCTCGTGCTCGGCCAACACGGTGCCCGCGGTCAGCACGATCAGCGTCTGCCGCAACGTGTGTTCGTGGCCGCCGTACACCGTATGGGCGCTGCGTCCGGTCGACGAGGCGGCGGCGAGCTTGAGCAGTTCGCGGACCTGGGCATCCAAGGAGAGCTTTTCCATGCTCACAGTGTGCACAGCCCCGATCACCAAACCCCCGAACGACCCAACCCGATCAGGGCCGCACACCCTCCGCGGCACCGATCCGCGCGCCCACCCGACAGGATTCCGGTGATCGATCGATCGAGAGAGCCACCGGCGCGTGGGCGAGAGCGAGGGGCGGAACCGGACGCGTATCGCGCGCTGATCGGCACGCTCGCCGATTCGTCGTCCTGAGCTCCCGCCCCACCCGTGCGACCCGGCTCGCCGGGGTCCGCCGGATCGGACCTACGCCGGCTCGGCCGGGGTGAGGGTGTCCGGTGTCGGCAGCCGGGCGGGCGTCGACGCTCCTTGCCGGTGCCGGTCGACGCGGTCCAGGCGGAGGCGTAGCAGCATCGTGGCGAGTGCGGCCACGGCGAAGGCGGCGCCGACCCAGGCCAGTCGGTGTGCGCCGGCGGCGCTCAGCACCCAACCGCCGACCGTGGTGCCCGCGGTGATGCCCAGGTTGGAGAAGGAGATGAACAGGCTGTTGCCGAACTCGGGGAAGTCCCGGGCGTCGCGTCCCAGCCAACTCTGGCTGACGATCAGCCCGCCGGAGTGCACCGCGCCCCAGAGGGGGACCGCGACGATCATGGCCGCGGCGTACGGGCCGACCGCGTAGAGCAGCAGGTAGACGGCCAGGCACAGGGCGGGAAACAGCAGCACCGTGCGAATCGGGTCGCGCCGCAACAGGGCGCCGAACGCGAAGTTGCCCAGGATCATCACGACGCCGAACGCCATCAGCAGCGCGCCGACCCAGGACCCGTCCAGGTCGGTGACCTCGCCCAGGTATTCGGCGAAGTAGCCGTAGACCGAGAACATGGCCGCGAAGACCAGCACCACGGACAGGATGGTCAGCCAGATCCGGCCGCCGCGCAGCACGCCCACCTGGGCGCCGTAGGAGTGTCGCCGCTCCACCGGCATCGCCGGGAGGAAGCGCAGGATGCCCACGAACGCGATCAGGTTGACCACGGCGGCGAACCAGAACGCGGCCTGGAGGGAGAGGTGTTCGGCCAGATAGGAGGTCAGCGGCACGCCGAAGGCGAAGCCCGCGGTGACGCCGCCGAACACGCGCGTGGTGGCCCGGGTCGCGTCCCGGGCGGGCACCAGCCCGGCTGCGGTCGCCAGCGCGACCGAGAAGAACACCGGGTGGAAGACGGCGGGGATGATCCGGAAGGCGAGCATCACGTCGAACCGGGTGGTCAGCGCGTACACCGCGTTGGACACGGCGAACACGGCGATCGCGGTCGCGAGCACGCTCTTGCGGTCGATGCCCGAGGCGAGCAGCGTCATGAACGGCCCGGACACCGCGATCACCAGGGCGAAGACGCCGACGAGCAGCCCGGCGGTGGACGCGCTGACGTCGAGTTCGTCCGCCACCTGCGGCAGTACGCCGACGATGCCCATCTCGGTGGTGATGATCCCGAACACGCCCAGGGCGAGGGTCAGGATCATCAGGGAGGTGTTTCTCATCGGGGCCCGGCCTTTCGTTCTCTCGATACATATCGAGATATGTAGATGGGTTAGCCCATGACTCGGGGCATGGCGATGCCCGCCCCCGCCGGCCGCGTGCGGCGTCGGCGGGGATCGTGGTGGTGCGGGACGGGGGGTGCCGCGCTCCCGGTTCGATCCGGTCAGAGGTCGGTGCGGACGTACTCCGCGAAGTCGGCGATCGCCCGTTCGTTGCGGCGGTAGTAGGTCCACTTGCCGATGCGCTCCGAGTCGAGCAGGCCGGCGTCCTTGAGTGTCTGGAGGTAGCCGGACACCACCGACTGGGCCAGCCCGGCCCGGGCCTGGATGTCGCCGACGCACACGCCGATGTGGAAGCCCAGGCCCTGCTGTCGGTAGGAGTTCTCGTCGAAGTACTTCGCGGGCTCCTTCAGCCACTGCATGAACCGGAGCCGTGCCGGGTTGGCGAGCGCCTTGTGAATGGCCAGCGGGTCCACGGAGTACCTTCCGAAGCGGGGTTGCATCCAAGTTTCTAGATATGTAGGCGTCGAGTCAACTCGGTGAGGAAAATATGCGGTAAATATTCAGGTTTAGGCGGATTAGCCGCAGGTGCGTGGGCTATCAACCGGGGGACCGCGATTCCTCGGAAAGAGGGTGGTGGACGTGTCCTCGTCGACAGCGTCACCGATTGAGCAGCATCCGGACATAGTCACCCTTCGAGCCCACTCCGAACGGGCCACGACCGGCCCGGTGGCACAGGCGGCCGAGGCTCTGGGCATGCTGTGCGGCGTCTACCTGGCGGCATCCCCGTGGATCGTCGGGTTCAACGGGTTCACGACTCTGACGACGGTCAACCTGATCACCGGCGTGGCGCTCGCGTTTCTGATGGGCGGCTTGGGCTCCGCCTTCGGGCGCACGCATGCGATGAGTTGGGCCGCGTTCTGCATCGGTGTCTGGACGATCGTGGCCCCGTGGGCCGTCAACGGTGCCGTCGACACCACCCGCACCATCACGAGCAACGTGATCGTGGGCGGCGTGGCGTGCCTGATGGCGCTGATTCTCGCGCTGCGCGGCGTGGTCGGACTGCGCCGCTTGTAGCACCTGGTCGGTGATCCGAACCCAGACAGTGATCCGAACCCAAGACCGGGCCGCCGGTCGGCTCCGCCGGCGAACGGTTCGCCTCGGCGGATACCGCCCGGCGCACCCCGCCTCTCGGCCGTGCCGCGGTCCCGGATGGGAGGTGGACGTGGTGGACGGACCTTCGCTTTCGGGCCGGGAACGCCGGGTGCTCGCTCGGCTGGAGAAGTCGCTGCTCCAGGACGAGCAGTTCGTCGCGCTGTGGCACGTGTTCGAGGACCCGATAGACCCGAAATCCGGCTCGGCTCCGCGCCGACGACGCGTGCGTGTCCGTGTGCACCCGCTACGGCGACTGCGGGTGCCTCTGCATGTGCCGGTGCGGGCACTGGACCGTACGCGGGCGGCGAAGTGGTCGGCTTTGACGTTGTCCGGTGCCGCGATGGCCATGCTGGTCGCGGCGGTCCTGACCGCGTCCGCGGTGGTCGACCTGGTGGCGATCGGCATGACCATGCTCACGCTGTGCGTGGTGGGTCTGTTCGGTTACCTGCGGTGGTTGCGCCTGGACGCTCCGGGTGCGGCGCGTGTGCCGCACGGGGCACACCCCAGCCACGCTCCCGGTCGAACGCACACGGCCGACGACCGAGGCGCCGACCCGGACGACCGCGGGCCCGACCCCGGACCGCGTCCGGGGCGGGGAGGCTGATCGGCGAGGTCATCGGGGCAGTCGGCCGATGCCGCCCACCGACAGGTGGCCCTCGGGAGTGAGCGGTTCGACGACCGGCTCGTCCGGACGCCACAGGGGGAGCAGAACCACGCCGGGTTCGACCAGTTCCAGACCCGCGAAGTAGCCCTCGATCTCCTCCAGGGCGCGAAAACGTCCGCTGCCCAGTTGGGTCAGGAAGATCTTCTCCAGCGCGCGGCCCTCCGGCGTGGAGTCGCAGAAGTGCGTGATGAATATGTAGCTGCCCGGGGGCAGTGCGTCGCGGTAGGCGCGGACCACGCCGGCCGGGTCCTCGTGGTCGGCGAGGTGGTGCAGGACAGCCACCAGGAGCAGGCCCACGGGTCGGCTCAGGTCCACCAGTTCGCGCAGCTCCGGCAGGGCGAGCACGGCCGCCGGATCGCGCAGGTCGGCGGTGACCACCCGGGTGCGGTGGTTCTCGGCGAGCAGTGCGCGACCGTGCGCGAGCACGATCGGGTCGTTGTCCACGTAGACGACCGCAGCGTTCGGATTCACCTCCTGGGCGACCTCGTGGGTGTTCTGCACGGTCGGCAGCCCGGATCCCAGGTCGACGAACTGGTCGATGCCCTCGGCCGCCATGTAGCGCACGCCGCGGGCCAGGATGTGCCGGTTGGCCCAGGCGCCCTCGTTGGTCAGATCCTTGAGCGCCTCGTCGGCGATCGCCCGGTCCACCGCGAAGTTGTTCTTGCCGCCCAGGATCGCGTCGTAGACCCGGGCGATGCTGGGCACCGTGATGTCGATGCCGGTCGGCGCCCAGTCCTCGGGCGACTCGCCGGCCGGCGGTGTGGAGAAGCCCCATTCGTCCTGCTCGCGCTCAGCCATGGTGCTCCTCGTCGGTGTCGGGTCGGTGTGTCGTGGGGTCACCCGCTGCGACCACCGCGTTTGCCGACCCTATCCGAGCCCTGTCGATTTTTCGGCAACTTCCGTTCCTTACCCGCGAGTTCGGTCGATCGACGAGCGGCCTGAGCGGGGCTTTCGGCGGATTGGTCCAGACCTCATGCTCGGCCGCTGCTCACGGGAATAACCAAGTGTTGCCGAGTCCCTTGGCAGAAGTTGCCGATTCCGAGGTGGGGGGCGGCGAAGTTGAATCGCTGACAGCAGCCGGGCGACCAGCCCTCCGCGAATGCGATTCCCCTGCCCCCTCCGATTGGAGCGCGCTGATGACGCCTGCCGCAACGGCGGGACCCCGCCGACGGATCCGGATCGGTATCGACACCGGCGGAACCTTCACCGACGTGGTCGCCCTGGACGAGGAGTCCGGCGAGCTCGTCACCACCAAGACGCCGTCCACGCCCGCCGACCCGGCGGACGGCTTCATGAACGGTATCGACAAGGTGCTGGGCCTGCTCGGCTGCACCGGAGCCGACGTCACCGCCGTCGCGCACGGCACCACGGTGGCCACCAACCAGCTCCTGGAAGACAAGATCGACCGCCTCGGGTTCATCACCACCGAGGGCTACGAGTACATCCTGGAGATCGCCCGCCAGGCCGTGCCCGACGGCTACGGCAACTCCTACTTCTGGGTCAAGCCCGACCGGATCGTGCCCGTGGACCTGGTGCACACCGTGGGCGGCCGGTTCGACTACAAGGGCAACGAGGTCCGCCCGTTCGACGAGGAAGGCGCCCGTACCGCCGCCCGTCGACTGCGCGAGCAGGGCATCGCGACCATCGGGGTGTGCTTCCTGCACTCCTACGCCAACCCCGCGCACGAGCTGCGGATGCGCGAGATCCTGCGCGAGGAGCACCCCGACGCGGTGGTCTCGATCAGCTCCGAGGTGCTGCGCGAGTACCGCGAGTACGAGCGTTCGATGACCACGCTGGTGGACGCGGCGGTCAAGCCGAGGGTGGCCCGCTACGTCAGCGGCATTCGCCGGCGTCTGGACGAGTTCACCACCGAGGCCGGCGGCACCGACTCCGCGCGCCGCGTGCCGTTCGCGATCATGAAGTCCAACGGCGGTGTGCTCTCCGCCGAGGAGGTCGTGCACCAGCCGATCACCACCGTGCTGTCCGGCCCGGCCGCCGGCGCCCTGGGCGCCGCGCTGATCGCCGAGAAGGCCGGCTTCGACAAGGTGCTGACCTGCGACGGCGGCGGTACCTCGACCGACGTGTCGGTGGTGCTGGGCGGCGAACCGACGCTGACCACCGAGGGCTCGATCGGCCGCTACCCCTCCAAGATCCCGATGATCGACGTGGTCACCGTCGGCGCCGGCGGCGGCTCGATCGCCTGGATCTCGCCCGAGGGCACGCTCAAGGTCGGCCCCCGCTCGGCCGGCGCCGACCCGGGCCCGCTGTGCTACGGCAAGGGCGGCACCGAGCCGACCATCACCGACGCACACGTGCTGCTCGGCCGGATCCCCCCGCACCTGCTCGGCGGCGAGATCCCGCTCGACGTGGACGCCGCCCGCGAGGGCCTGACCAAGTTCGCCGCCGAACTGGGCATCGGCGTCGAACAGTGCGCCACCGGCATCCTGGAGATCTCCGCCTGGAACCAGGCCAACGCGCTGCGCCAGATCACCGTCAAGCGCGGCCTGGACGTGCGCGACTTCACCATGGCCACCTTCGGCGGCTCCGGCTCGCTGCTGCTGTGCCGGCTGATCGACATCCTCGGCCTGGCCGGCGTCATCGTGCCGCGCGACCCCGGCAACGTCTCGGCGTTCGGCCTGCTCACCGTCGACGTGCGGTGCGACTACGTGCAGACCGCCGTCGGCGGCCACCCGGATCTCGACCACCCCAAGGTGGCGGGCATCTACGCCGAACTGGCGGGCAAGGCGGGCGAGGCCCTGGACAAGGAGGGCTTCGCGGCCGAGGACCACCGCTACGTGCGCACCGCCGACCTGCGCTACTTCGGCCAGGCGTTCGAGGTGCGGGTGCCGGTGCCGGACGGGCCGTTCGACGCGGCACTCGCCGACGCGGTCGCCGAGGGCTTCCACGCCGCGCACGAGCAGTTGTACGGCTACAACTTCCGCGGCGACGCGAGCCAGCCCGTGGAGTGGGTGAACCTGCGGGTCACCGGCGTCGGCCCGATCCGCCGCCCCGAACTGCGCGAACTGCCCGGGCGCGACGGCGGCGTCGAGCGGGCCCGGACCGGCACCCGCCCGGTGTGCTTCGTCGACCGTGACGGGTACGTGGACACCGCCGTGTACGCGCGGGCCGAACTGGCCCCGGGCGACCTGGTGAGCGGCCCGGCCATCATCGAGGAGTTCGGCTCCACGATCCCGATCCACCCCGGCTTCGACGCCCGCGTGGACGCCTACGGCAACGTCGTCGTCACCCGCGACACCACCAACACCGCCTCGAAGGGAGCCTGAGCATGAGCGCCACCGCCACCACCCCGCAGGACGCGCTGCACGGTGTGGACCCCGTGCTCCTGGAGATCGTCGAGGGCACCCTCGCCTCCGTCGAGATGGAGGTCGAGACCGCGATCGGCCGCACCTCGCGCTCGCCGATGATCCGCGACGCACACGACTTCCGGGCCGGTATCCACGACCGCAAGTTGCGCAAGCTGACCGGCCGTTCGTACTCGGCGCTGGTACACCCGGTGGCTCGGGACTTCCCGCTGGAGACGATGCGTCCGGGCGACGTGTTCTTCCACAACGACGTCTACGAGTCCGAGGGCGGCATCGGCCACCTGCCCGACCTGTGCGTCACCGTCCCGGTCTTCGCCGACGGGCAAGTGGTCGCCTTCGTCCAGGCGTTCGGCCACCACGACGACATCGGCGGTTGTTGCCCCGGGTCGATGCCCTCGGGCGCGACCAGCGTGTACGAAGAGGGCCTGATGGTCCCGCCGATCAAGTTGTGGGACCAGGGCGTGCCGAACCAGGCCGCGCTGCGCATCATGACCCGCAACTCGCGGATGCCCGACTCGCTCGCGGCCGACCTGGACGCCGAGTGCTCGGCGTGCCTGATGGGTTCGCGCCGACTGGGCGAACTCTTCGAGCGCTACGGCCGGGAGACCGTCGAGGCGTGCTTCGACGCGATCCTGGACAAGACCACCGAGACCTACCGGCGCGAGATCCTCTCCAAGATCCCGGACGGCGAGTACGTGTGGGAGGACTACGCCGAACACGACGGCGTGGACGAGCCGATGCTGCACACGCAGCGGATCACCCTGACCAAGACGCCCGAGAAGATCGTCATCGACTTCACCGGTACGTCCCGCCAGGCCAAGGGCCCGATCAACCACTGCGGCGACTACGCCGACGGCAACTTCCTCAAGAAGTGGCTCGCACCGATCCTGCGCAACCTCGCGGACACCCCCGAGCGGATGGCCGAACTCGACGTCAACGAGGGCGTGGTGCCGCTGATCGAGATGAAGTTCCCGGAGAAGGGCACGCTGCTCACGCCGATCTTCCCGGCGCCGACCAACGCCCGTACCTTCGTCATCCTGCGCCTGCTCGGCGTGCTGGCCGGCGTGCTGGCCAAGGCCGTCGACGGCAAGATGCCCGCCGACCAGGAGACGATCCGCTACACCGGTGTGTACGGACACGACGCGGACGGCCGCTCGTACCTGATGCGCGAGGTGCTCGGCGGCGGTTCCGGCGGGCGCTACTACGCGGACGGCGAGGACACCATCCACGTGGTGCCCGACTCGCGCAACCTGCCCACCGAATTCACCGAATCCCGCTTCCCGTTCCTGGTCGAGCGGCTCGGTCTGGCCGCCGACTCGGGCGGCCCCGGGCAGTTCCGCGGCGGCCTGGGCTACGAGAAGCACATCCGGATGTTGCTCGACGCGTCCTTCATGTCCATCGCGGACCGCTCGATCCTGTCCTGCTGGGGAGTCAAGGGCGGCAAGGCCGGCCGCTCCTTCCAGGTGGTGATCGACCCGGGCGGCCCCAACGAGCGCGAGATGGACGGCCTGGTCGACGACGAACCGGTCAAGGCCGGCGAGGTGATCCGGATCCGCACCACCGGCGGTGGCGGCTGGGGCGACCCGCTGGACCGCAAGACCGAGTCGGTGCTGCGCGACGTGCGCTGGGGCAAGGTCTCCCGCGCCGCCGCGGCCGACGACTACGGCGTCGTGCTCACCGGCGAGGGCGACGACCTGGCCGTGGACGAGGCGGCAACCACCGCGCTGCGCGCCTCCGTTCGCGCGGAGCGCCCCGAGGTCGAGCCGTTCTTCGACCGCGGCCCGGGATACGCGCTGCTGTCGGGCGGCAAGGCGTTCCCGGAGGTGGACCTGCTGTAGCCCTGCGCTCCGCCGCTCGGTGCTCTCCGGGCTCTGGCGGCACCCCGAACGGCCGCGCCTGCTTCGCGATCGGGAGGCGCGGCCCACCAAACACAGCCGACCCCGACCGTTTCGACGGCCGGGGTCGGCTGCGTATTGGTCGCGCACCCGGTCGGGGGGGTGGGGT
>NZ_JBHZAV010000257.1:0-10834 GCF_042754445.1 Embleya sp. NPDC059213 | reverse complement strand
CCCGAGGGTATCGAGTCGGTCGTCGCGGCCGGCCGTCGGTCGAGTTCCCGGCCGCCGGGCGCGGGCGGATCGGGTGGGCGCCCGACGTGACGAACGAGTCCGCCGGGCAGCGGACTCCGAGCCGAATCCGCCCTCGGCGCAGCGAATCGCCGCATGGACCCGGGGCTCGAAGGCGAGGGAAGCGCCGGAGCCGAGCGGCCGGGTGGCGTCGGACCGCGTCTCTCGACGGATGGTGGCCCCTGTCGCCGTGCGGACTTCCGTCGAATCCCTCGCGAAGGGCTGGCGCTCCGCATATCCAAGGTTCATAATATTTCTATGATCCTCGTGAGATTGATACACAACTCGGCGGCTGCGGTGTTCCGACGGCAAGGGGCACCCGTCGCCCGGCGGACGACCGGAGTCCCCGCATGACCGGGCACGTCGACAACTTCATCAACGGGGTCCGCAGCACCGCCCCCGGCCGACTGTCCCTGATCGACCCCCGCACCGGTGGGATCCACGGCTCCAGCGTGCTTTCGCGCGACGCCGAGGTGGACGCCGCCTTCGACGCGGCGCGCACGGCCTTCGCGTCGTGGCGGCGCACGGCACCGGGAGAGCGTCAGGTCGCGCTGCTGGCGATCGCGGCCGAGATGGAGGCCCGGGCGGACGAATTCGTAGCCGCCGAATGCGGGGACACCGGCAAACCGACGGAACTCTTCCGGTCCGAGGAACTGTTGCCGATCATCGACCAGCTCAGGTTCTTCGCCGGCGCGGCGCGCATGTTGGAGGGACGCGCGGCGGCGGAGTACGTGACCGGCCACACGTCCCTGATCCGCCGCGAGCCCGTCGGCGTGATCGCTTCGATCGCGCCGTGGAACTACCCGCTGATGACCGCGGTCTGGAAGCTGGCGCCGGCCGTCGCGGCCGGCAACACGGTGGTCTTCAAACCGGACGCGGCCACTCCTTCCAGTGCGCTGCTGCTCGCCGAGATCTGCGGACGGCATCTGCCGCCCGGCTGCGTGAACCTGGTCTGCGGGGACCGGGAGACCGGCAAACTGGTGGCCGGTCACCCGCACGCGGACATGGTCGCCATCACCGGATCGACCAGGGCCGGCACCGAAGTGGTTCGCGCCGCCGCCGACGACGTGCGCCGGACCCACCTCGAACTGGGCGGCAACAGCCCGGTCCTGGTGTTCGCCGACGCGGATGTGGCCGGTTGCGCGGAGCTGATCGCCGGCGCCGCCTTCTACAACGCCGGCCAGGACTGCACCGCGCCGTCGCGCGTCCTGGCGCATGCCGACATCCACGACGATCTGGTACGGGAACTGGTCGAGCACGCCCGATCGTTCGCCCTGATCGACCCGGCCGATGCCCGGGACGGCCGGAGCCCGCTGATCAGCCGATCCCAGTTGCAACGAGTGTCGGGACTCGTCGAGCGTCGCGGCGCCACCACCCGGATCCTGACCGGCGGAAGGGCGGAGGATGGTCCCGGCTTCTTCTTTCCGCCGACGGTTGTCACCGGAGTCGGCCAGAGCGACGAACTCGTCCAGGAGGAGATCTTCGGCCCCGTGCTGACCGTACAGACCTTCACCGACGAGGAGGAGGCGATCGAGCTGGCCAACGACGTCCGCCACGGGCTGGCGTCCAGCGTGTGGACGCGTGACGTCGGTCGCGCCATGCGCGTCACCGCCGCGCTCGACTTCGGCATCACCTGGGTCAACACCCACGTCACGACGGCGGCCGAGATGCCGCACGGGGGCTTCAAACAGACCGGTGAGGGCAAGGACCTGTCCCTCTACGGTCTGGAGGCGTACACCCGGATCAAGCATGTGATGCTCTCGTGGACGTGAGCCCCGACATCCTGGAGTTGTTTCCCGAGGGGACGACGGTCGAGGAGGGCCGCGGTCTGATCGTCGGCGGCGTCGCCCTGTCCGACGTGGCCGACGAGTACTCGACGCCCGCCTACGTCGTCGACGAGGCCGGCCTGCGCACACGGATACGACGTTTCCGGCAGGCGCTGAGCGCGAACGCGGCATGGGGGACAACATGGAGGTCGCCCTCTACGGGCAGCGGTTCGAGGCCACCGTGATCGACCGGGTCGGCGGCGGCGAACGGGTCGACCTCGTCGGGCGGCACTGCGAGTCCGGCGACCGGCTCGGCTCCGGTGTGCCGCTGCGGTCGCCACGGACCGGCGACGTCATCGCCGTCCCGGTGACCGGAGCGTATTGCTACACGATGGCGAACAACTACAACGGAGCGCTCAAGGCACCGGTCGTCTTCTGCGCCGACGGGAAGGCACGCGAGGTCGTTCGTCGCGAGACGCTCGCGGATCTCTTCGCCCGCGACATGTCCTGCCCGGCGCCTTGAGGGTCCGCAGAGGGTGGACGGGATGCGAGGCCATCCAGGGTCGTCCGCCCCGGGGGATGCGGACGACCCATTCCCACCCGCTCGGTGCGCGGTCGATGGCAGGAATCGACCGGTTGCACGGCCGGCTCGAACCGGTCGTCGGGAACCCGTGCCGCGGTCGATCCCCGGCACGGCAGACACGGTGTTCGAAGCATGAAGGCGCCTCGACCGGCCCTACCTCATGACTTACGTATCTGGTAAATTACTTACGGATCTGAGCGAAGGAGTTCCCATGCTCACGCCTGACACCGACTACGGCCCTACGGTCACCGAACGTGTCGATGCGATGGAACTGCTCCACAGCGCCGACCTGAGCCCGGACGGCGCACTCGTCGCCTGGTCCGTCTCCCGCATCGAGGGAGACGTGGTGCGGCACAGCCTGTGCCTGAGCCGTGTGGCCGAGCCTCGTGCGGCTGCCGTCGCCGTGGCGTTCGGCGACGGGGCGCACACCCCCAGCTTCTCGCCGGACGGCAGTCGGCTGGCGTTCCTTTCCGGCGACGGCCCGGTCACGCACATGGTCCTCGTCCGGCTCGCGGACGCACCCGACTTCGACTTCGAGGTGCTCGTCGACCCGGCGGAACCGAACCGTTGCGTCTCGGAGAAGCCGGTGTGGAGTCCCGACGGCCGCCGCATCGCCTACGCCGCGACGCTGCGGACACGTGTGCCGGAAGCGCCGTATCGGATCACCCGGGCGATCGGTTGGGTGGACGGGCTGGACCTCGTCGACGACGCCACCGCCGACATCTTCGTCTACGACGTCGGCACCCGGACGCACACGCGGCTCACCGACGACGCCTGGGTCAACAGCCGGCCGACGTGGCTGGCGTCGCCCGGGCGGCCGGGCGCCGGCACGACGGAAGCGGAATCGGGGCAGGCCGGAACCGCACGCATCGCCTTCCTCGCCGGATGCGGACCGGAGGAATGGCAACAGGGCACCGCCGCCGTTCGCTCCGTCGCGGCCGACGGGTCCGGCACGGTCACCGAGCACATGCGGGAACTCGACCTCTTCTCCCTCGCGGCATCGGGCGACGGTTGGATCGCGGTGACCTCCTCCGGCGCCGCATCGCACTCGCTGGGTCGATTGTTCCTCGTGGACCCGGCCGACGACTCCGCGGCGGCATCCCAGTCGTGGCGCCTGACCGATCGCGGCGCCGGCCTGAGTGTGGATCTCAACGGCGATGTACTGGGCGACGTGGCCATCCCGTTCGTGGACCCCGACCCGAGACTGCTTCTTCACGCGGGCGACGCTCTCCTGCGGGTGCACGTCGAGGACCGCCTGGAGGTGCACCGCGTCGCACTCGAAGGCGAACCTCGTACGACTCCGGTGCTGGCCGGTCCGGGCTGCTTCTATCCGCTGGCGGTGGCCGGGCAGCGCCTGCTGTACGCCACCGGCACCCTCACCAGCCCGCCCGACCTCTGGGTCCGCGACATGGACACGGGCGAGGACTCGCGGATCAGCGACACCGCGACCCGCAATCGGGCCTGCACCGTCCCGTGCACGGTCACCGAGTTCCGAGTCCGTGCGAAGGACGGCCCGCCGGTGCAAGGCAAGCTCCTGCGACCCGCCGACGCCGTCGGAGCACTGCCGACCGTGCTGCTCATTCACGGCGGCCCCAAATCGGCCTACGGGGAGGTCTACGTCACCGACGCCCACATCCTGTGTGGTGCGGGCTTCGGGGTGCTCATGGTCAATCCCCGCGGCTCGCGCGGCTACGGCGTGGAATTCGCCGACGCCATCATCGGAGCCTGGGGCCACGACGACCTGGACGACCTGATGGCGGCGGTGGACTTCGCGGTGGACGAGGGCTGGGCCGACCCCGCCCGCCTCGGGGTCGCCGGGCTGTCGTACGGCGGGTACATGTCCAGCTGGATCGTCGGCCACACCGACCGGTTCAAGGCCGCCGTCATCGAGAACCCGGTGACCGATTTCTCCAGCCTGTACGGAACGAGCGACATCGGGCTCGGTTTTCTGCCCGATGTACTGGGCGCACTGCCCGAGACGGACCCCGACCGCTACCGGAGACTCTCACCGATCACCACGGCCCACACCTGCACCACTCCGACGTTGTTGATCCAGGGCGAACGCGACCATCGCTGCCCGCCCGAGCAGAGCAAGCAGTTCTACTCGGTGCTGCGGCGCGCCGGGTGCGTCGCCGAGATGCTGATGTTGCCGGACGCCTCCCACGAAGGATCGATCTCGGGCCCGGTGCCGGTACGACGAGCACAGAACGAGGCGCTGGTCGACTGGATGGTGCGTCACGTAAAGGAGAGCAACCCCGCTCGGCGCGACGCTGCGGGCGCACCCGGCGACGAAGCCTGACGGCGCCGGCTCCGATGCGCCTCGCCCCCGTGTCGGGCGCCGCGGTGGCGATCCGAGGGCCGCAACGGACGCACCTCGTGCCTTGTGCCTTGTGAAGAAGGTGTCGCGTTCGCGGGAGACGCGGCCCTCGGCGCCGTTCCCGGTCGCCCCTCGCCGACCCGTTCCCGAACGAGGGCGACGGTCGTCCCGGCGACTCGGGCCGAGGGCGCGCCCCGTCCCCCGACCGGCCTCCGGCCATCGCAACGATGCCGGGATCGGCGATGGGAGCCGGGCGACGAGGTCGGGATTCGGCGCCCGGGTTGTAAGACGAGGCCGCAAGGGGTTGTGCGGCGCGTCGCACCGACGACGATCGTCGCCCGCCCGACGGTGCAGCCCGGTCCGGATCTTCGGTAGCCGCCGCTCGGCCCGCAACGAACCAAGCGGCAGCGCAATCGTGTTCATCGGAGTTGTCCCGGCCTTCCGGAATTTCGGTTCCTGACATACCGCCTTCTCGGCCGCGCCGCCGGCCGTCCCGCCCCCGGTCCGCCCACGAAGGGTGGGTCCGTGGGCCGGCCACAGAGCCGGCTGCCGGTGCGGTTCGACCCGGTCGCGAGGTCGTCGAGGCCGACGACCGTCTCGCCGGCGGGCCCGAGTGCGCCGGGCGCGCAGCAGGGTACGGAAGCACTAGATATGACCGCTTTGCGTACCTCTAGACGGCCGCTACGCACCCGCCGTAGACTCCGGAAACCCCAGTTGCTAGAAAATTTATGAAACTGCGAGGGAATTTATGTCGCTATTCAAGGCCACGGCGTGCGTCGCGATGCTGACGGCCACGATGCTGCTGAGCGGGTGCGTCTCCGACAACTCGACCTCGCCCGGATCCGCCTCGGCGCCCCCCAAGCGGGGCGGGTCGATCACGATGTCGCTCAGCACCGCGATCGACACGTGGAACCCGCAGGAGGCCCTGTCGTCACAGAGCTTCAACGTCTACTCACAGGTGTACGCGTCGCTCCTGCGCTCCACTCCGGACGGCAAGACCCTCCTGCCGGCGCTGGCCTCGTCCTACCAGGCGGATCCGGCGGCCAAGACCCTGACCTTCACCCTGGACCCCGCCGCGAAGTTCAGCGACGGCAGACAGGTCACGTCCGCCGACGTGAAATTCTCGGAAGGACTGTGGAGCACGGGTCAGCTGTACGGCAGCTACTTCTCCTCCATCACGTCCGTGGAGACGCCCACCCCGCAGACCGTGGTCTTCAGGCTGTCCCAACCCGACACGACGCTGCCCGCGATCCTGTCGACCGCCAACGCCGCGATCTTCCCCGACAACTACGGCGGCCGGACCGCGGCCGACTTCTGGAAGAAGCCCACGGGGGCCGGTCCGTTCGGCATCGACAATCAGGCCGTGGGACGGTCCATCAGCCTCACCCGCAATCCCCACTACTACCGGGCCGGTCTGCCCTACCTCGACGGGGTCGAATACAAGGTCGTCACGGACGCTTACCAGCGACTGCTGCAGTTCCACAGCGGCTCCCTGGACGTAGTCAACGACGTGGAACTCGCCACGGCCCTCCAGTACCAGCAGGACAAGATCGTCAGCGCGCCGTCGTCCGGTGTCAGCGTCCTCACCATGAACACGAAGTCGGGGCCCCTGGGCAACGTCGATCTCCGGAAGGCGATCGCACTGGCCATCGACTACCGCAAACTCGTCGCCGGCGGTTACGCGGACCAGGCGACCGTGGCGACGTCGCTGCTGCCGCAAAACGTCCCCGGGGTCACCCCGTGCCCCACGTGCGCCTGGTCCACCACCGATGTGGCGGCCGCCAAGAACCTGGTCGGCACGTCCGGCTACACGGGCCAGAACCTCAAGCTGCTCGCGCCCAGCAGCACCGCGGAGGAACTCGCGGCCCAGGCACTGGTCCCGATGCTGGCCCAGGTGGGCATCAACGCCACCGTCGTCCCGCTCCCGACCTCTTCCCTGATCGACAGGCTCGGCAAGGGTGACTTCCAGCTCGCGATGATCACCTACAGCGCGCTCGCGCCCAGCCCGATCGACCCCCTCGGCTTTCTCGCATCGACCGGCGTCGTGTTCTCCCAGTCCGACCCCGGACCGGCGAACGCGGCACTGTCGGGAGTCCACGCGGCGAGCAACCCCGCCGAGGTCACCACCGCCGTGCACGCCTTCGAAAAGTCCGCCAACGCAAGCGACGCCGTGATCCCGCTGGCCGTCCCGAACGCGCTCCAGGCGGTCGCCGGCCGGGTACGGGGATTCCTTCCGGCGCCCTACCTGGCCTACTGCGCCGACGAATTGAGCGTCGAGAACCGATGACCGCGTCCCGCATCGTCAACGGAAAGGAGGGAGTTTCGTGACAGCGCTGAGATTTCTGCTCGCCCGGCTCCTCCAGTTGATGCTCGTGCTGCTCGCGGTCACGCTGGTGGTGTTCGTGCTGACCCAGGTCGCGCCGGGCGACGCGGCCCGGCTCCGCCTCGGTCCGCGGGCCTCGGACGAGGCGGTGAGCGAGCTGCGCCATCAACTGGGGCTCGATCGCAGCCTGCCGCACCAGTACCTGGCCTATCTGAATCGAGTGCTGCACGGCGACCTGGGAACATCGATCGACGGCCGGAGCGTCACCGACGTCATCGGCCAAGGCATCGGCGACACGTTGTGGCTGCTGCTCGGCACATTGGTGCTCGCGGTGTCGGCGGCACTCGTGCTGGCGTGGACCGCCGCCTGGTTCCGGGACCGATTCATCGACCACGCGATACGGCTGGGCATTCTGCTCGCGCTGTTCCTGCCGGCGTTCTGGGTGGGATTCCTGCTCATCAGGCTGGTGGCCATGCCCACCGGGTGGTTCCCGGTCTCGGGACTGGGGTCGGACCCGACGGAACTGGTCGAATCGCTGGTGCTGCCCTCCGTGACCGGAGCGGTGATCCTCACCCCCGTCCTCGTGCGAAGTCTCAGGTCGAGCCTGATCGACGTGCTCGACTCCGAGTACATCGCGGTCGCCCGCTCACTCGGGGTGGGGGGAAGCGCCCTGATCGTCCGGCACGTGCTGCGCAACGCACTCGGCCCGGTCCTGACGCTGCTCGCGCTGAACGTCGGCTACCTCTTCTTCGGCGTCGTCATCCTCGAGGCCACCTTCGACATTCCGGGCCTGGGCAGCGCGCTGGTCGACGCGTCCGCCAAACGCGACGTCTACGTGGTCCAGGGCATCACGCTGGTCTTCGCCACGGGAGTCGTGGTCGCCAACGTCCTCGGCGAGACGATCGTCTCGCTGCTCGATCCGAGAACGGTGAGCGCATGAGCGACCTGTCCCTGATCAAGGACGACAAGGAACACACGATACGGTCACGCCCGCGCGGCAACGGCAAGCTGGCCGCCGGGGCGGTCATCTTCGGACTGTTCGTCCTGGCCGCGGTCTTCGCGCCCCTGATCACCACGGGAGACCCGGCCGAACAGGATCTGTTGAACCGGCTCGCCTCTCCCTCGCCCGCGCATCTGCTCGGCACCGACCAACTCGGCCGTGACGAATGGACCCGGCTGGTCTACGCGATCCGGGTCGACCTGCGCGTGGCACTACTCGCCTCATTCATCCCGGCGGTCCTGGGCAGCCTCATCGGGATCGTCGCGGGCCTCGGCGCCAAGTGGCTGGACACCGCGATCATGCGTATCTCCGACGTCGTCGTCTCGCTCCCGCTGTTCATCTTCTTCATCGCACTGGTCGGGCTGCTCGGCCCCGGCGAGGGATTCCTCTTCCTCGGGCCCGGCGAGTTGCCGCTCATCATCGGTTTCACCCTCATCTCCTGGGTCGTGTACGCGCGCCTGATGCGCGCCGAGGTACGGCGGGTCCGCTCCATGGACTACGTCCGCGCCGCGCGGTCGGGAGGCCTGCCTCGATGGCGGGTGATCGCCTGGCACATCCTGCCGAACGTGATCGGGCAGAGCATCGTCTACTTCTTCGTCGACATCGGACTGGCCGTCGTGGCGATCTCGACGCTGTCCTTCCTGGGCGTCGGCATACCCGTCGGAACCCCCGAATGGGGCGCAATGATCCAGTCCGCCCGCACCGTCATGCAAACCAACTGGTGGTTGATCGCCGCGCCCGGAGCCGCGATCGCGCTGGCCGGAATGGGCCTGGCCCTGATCGGGGACGGCCTGGACGATCGGATCAAATCATGACCGGCACCGAACCCGTGATCGAGATCGCGAACCTGGCGATCGCCGCCGCCGGGCGCGACGGCGCCACCCTGGTGGACGACGTGTCCCTGCACGTCGACGCCGGTGAATGCCTCGGGATCGTGGGCGAGTCCGGATCGGGCAAGAGCCTCACGCTGCGCTCCGTGCTGGGCCTGCTGCCGCCCGCACTGGTGCGAACCCGGGGAACCATGCGGTTCCGCGGCCGGGAGGACGAGGAGCCGCGGTCCGTCGACCCGCGCGACCTGCGCGGCCACGGAGTCTCGATGGTCTTCCAGGAACCGATGAGCTCGTTGAACCCGACGATGCGCATCGGTGACCTGGTCGCCGCCGGTCCCCGCGCCCGGGGCGTGTCGCGCCGCGCCGCGGCCGACCAGGCGTTGCGCCTGCTGCGCGAAGTCGGCGTGCCGAACCCGGAGCAACGGGTCCGGGCATGGCCGCACCAACTCTCGGGGGGCCTGCGGCAACGGGTGATGATCGCGATGGCGCTGTCGGTGGAGCCTCGGCTGCTCCTGTGCGACGAACCGACGACCGCGTTGGACACCACCGTCCAGGACCAGATCCTGACGCTCGTCGAACGCCTGCGGGCCGAGCGGGGCCTGGCCCTGATCTTCGTCAGCCACGACCTGTCGGTCATCGCACGCATCGCGGACCGCACCGCCGTGATGTACGCCGGCCGCATCATCGAACAGGGACCGACGCGTGCCCTGATCGACGATCCCCGCCACCCCTACACCCACGGACTCATCGAGTCGATGCCGCAGCTGCACGGCCCGCCGGTACGGCTGAAGGCCATCAGCGGATCCCCGCCGACCGCCGGTCGACTGCCCTCGGGCTGTCGCTTCGCCCCGCGTTGCCCGTTCGTCGTGGATGCCTGCCGGGAAGCCGACCCGCCCCTGTTGAACATCGGCCCGGACCGAGCCGGCGCGTGTCTGCGGCAGGCCGAGTTGAATCTTGGAGAACAGGCATGAGTGCGCTCATCGAACTGGACGACATCGAGGTCCACTTCAAGGTCCGGGCCCGGCGATCCGCGGCACCGCAGACGCTGCGGGCCGTCGACGGCGTCAGCCTCGCCGTCGAGCGTTCCCGGTGCCTGGGCGTGGTCGGCGAATCCGGCTGCGGCAAGTCGACGCTGGCCGGCGTACTCGTCGGGCTGACGGAACCGACGGCCGGACGGGTCCGCTACGACGGCAGGGACATCGGCGCCCGGCGTTCCAAGGACTTGCGCCGCAACATCCAGATGGTCTTCCAGGACCCGGTCGCGTCGCTCAACCCCCGTCGACGGGTCCGCTCCGTACTGGCCGAACTCATCGACTATCACGATCTCGTCCCGGATGCCGGGATGGCCTCCGCCCTCGACTCGCTCATGGAGATGGTCAACCTGCCCCCGCGCGTCCTGGAGGCACGGCCGCGCGAACTGTCGGGGGGACAACGCCAACGAGTCGCCATCGCACGCGCCCTCGCGGTCCAACCCGAAGTGTTGGTCGCCGACGAGGCGGTATCGGCCCTGGACGTCTCCGCCCAGGCCACCGTGGTCAACCTCCTGGCCGACCTGCGCGCCGAACTCGGGCTGACGATCGTCTTCATCTCGCACGACCTGGGCATCGTGCGAACGCTCTGTGACCGGGTCGCGGTGATGTACGCGGGCCGCGTGGTGGAAGAAGGCGCGGCCGAGACCATCTTCACCGCAGCCGAGCACCCCTACACCCGGGCTTTGCTACGGGCCGCGCCGGACCTGTACCGACCGGGCACGGCGTGAGGTTCACCGGCGCCGGAAGGCGACCCCACCGGGCCCTCGACATGAACACCGATGGTGCCTTCCGGTCCGGATGCCCCGAGGCCGAGAGCGCCTTCTCGTCGGCCCCGCCGCCGCACCTCGGGAGTGGATCGCACCGGATCGCCTGAATCCACGCGGCCCATTGACCGCCCGCGGCCGAAGTCGGCGGTCGGCCCGCACA